>NZ_JBMHFC010000006.1:0-108536 GCF_049166725.1 Streptococcus atopicus | reverse complement strand
TTTGCCTGCTATCCTCTGGTAGAGAATTTAGGAATTTCCTTTTTCTTTGCGGATGCCTATTCATCCTGGCAGAGAGGAAGCAATGAAAACGCAAATGGCTTACTAAGAGAATATTTCCCAAAGAAAAAGTCTGGAATTGCCAGCCTTCTTCTAATTATAACTATAATTGCGCCACATCAATAATATAATCTATTCAATTATACACATGAGGGCCATGCGTTGCAAAAATAAGGATTAGCTTTAACGAAACTAGGCTTTATATAAAGAAAAGCCAGATAATTCTTGCTGCATGAGTTTCTTTGGTTTTACTATGTTTAGATAGAATCAAATGTGATAAAATAAAGAAAACAAAACATTTAAGATGATTTAATGATGTGGGCAGTTTTTGCATTTCTCTCTGCTTTATTTGCAGCACTGACATCTATCTTAGCCAAAATCGGGATTTCTGGTGTCAATTCTAATCTAGCGACAGCTATTCGGACAGTAGTCGTTTTTTTAATAGCTTGGGGTATGGTCTTTTTGACCAAAGGACAACTCGGTCTTGCTAATATCAGCAAGAAAAGTTGGATTTTCTTGATTTTATCTGGATTAGCGACAGGCGCTTCCTGGCTCTGTTATTACCGAGCATTGCAGGAGGGAGAAGCCTCCAAGGTCGTTCCTATTGATAAGCTTAGTGTTGTCCTCACACTCATTCTTGCTTTTATCTTTCTCCACGAGGATTTTACTATGAAATCCTTGATTGCTAGCATTTTGATTACGATTGGAACTTTGGTCATGGTTTTGTAGTGATGTCATATCATCACAAATACGGCAATATTACGAAAAATATAAAACAGTATCGGTCAATAAATATTGCACTGACTGCTCACATAAAAGATAGCAAAGCTATTAACATCGTTTGATTGTTTTTCTTGCTGGATTAAAATCGCAAGTCTCCTCATGGTCATTGACGAGACCTGCCGCCTGCAGGAAAGAATAGACACAAACTGGTCCTACAAACTTGAAGTCTCGTCTCTTCATGTCTTTAGCCAGTTTTTCAGACAATGGAGTCTTGGAGGGCATCTGCTTGTAATCCTTTACAGGATTGTCAATTAGTGTAAAGTCTACAAAAGACCAGAGATAATAATCAAAACTGCCAAATTCTGCCTGTATTTTCAGAAAAGCTTGGGCGTTGGCACGTGTTGCATAGATTTTCCGACGATTTCGTACGACGGCAGGATTTTGTAAAATACCTTCTAACTCCGCGTCTGTCATGGCTACCACCTGATGAACATCATAGCCATGAAAAGCTTGTCGAAAGGCTGCTCGTTTATTGAGAATAGTCTCCCAAGACAGTCCTGCCTGATAGGTCTCTAGGCAGAGCAACTCAAATAAAGCCCGCTCATCATGCAAAGGAATCCCCCACTCTAGATCATGATAAGCGACATATAAAGGATTATTCTTTTTTACCCAACTACATCGTTTCATCTTTTCTCCTTTATTTTACCAGCATCTTAAGAGCGGATTTGATATAGTTTTCCGCGGTATCATTGGTTCCTTCAAAGAATTTCTTAATTTTCTTGAGTTCAGCCGCCTTGTAGCCCAGAGCCAACATGGCTTCCATGGCTTCTTCCAATTCTTGATTGTCACTAGTAGCTGCAACAGCAACTTGCTTAGGAGCAACACCTGTTGCCACAACCTTTCCTTCTAAGTCCAGCACCATCTGCTGGGCTGTTTTTTTTCCGATTTTAGGAAATTTTGTCAGATAAGTGATGTTTTTCTGCTCAATAGCCTGCACCAAACCGGCATTATCATCGGCAGCGATTATCGCAAGAGCAGAAACAGGTCCAATACCAGAAACCGAAATCAAATTGAGAAAAAGCTGCTTTTCATCCTCTGTACGAAAACCGTAGAGGATCTGGGCATCCTCTCTGACCACCTGATGAACAAAAACTTGAATCTCCTGATTGACCTGACCTGAATAGGCATAGGGATTTGCCACATGCAGGGTATAGCCAATTTGCCCCACCTCCACTACAATATATTTGGCTGTGATTTTACTTAAAATTCCTTTAAAATATTCGTACATGACTTCTCCTTTTCAACCCTTTTAGTATATCATATTTTCAACTAGAAAAAATTGAAGCTGTTGGAAAAACCTCACATTGGATAGAAAAAAGCTAAAAAACAGAGAATATGGTAACTCTCTGTTTTCAGGATATTTAGTATTTCCCCAATTCTCTCAGACTGGTATGATTTTCCTGAATCCGACGGAACATTTTTTCCATATCAGATTTAGTGAAGTTGACCAAAACGGGACGACCGTGAGGGCAGTTGTAGGGATTGTCGCATTGTGATAACTGAAAAATCAAATCACGTGCTGAATAGTCATCCAAACTGTGATTGGCTTTAATAGAGCGTTTACAACTCATCATAATAGCCAGCTCAGCGCGATATTTCTTGATAGAGACTTCCTTGGTTAGAAGGAGCATATCGCACATCTCATAAATACCTGATTCGATCTCCTCTTCCTTAAGCCAAATGGGATGTTCACGAAGAATAAATTGATTAGTTCCGTATTCTTCAAGGAAAACACCAGCTTCTTCCAAAAGAGACATACGTTGTTTCAGACGTAGCATATCATCGGCTGGAAATTCAAAGATATAGGGAACCAGAATCTGCTGCTGACTAGCATCTACATCTCCGATTTTTTCACGGTAATATTCGTACTTCACTCGCTCTTGAGCCGCATGCTGGTCAATGATATAGAGACCACCGTTTCCTTGAGCAAAAAGGTAGGTGCCATGCATTTGCCCGAAATATTCCAATTCTGGAAACGTTGAAGTTTCTTCTCCATCTAGCTTATCTAAAGCTCTCTCTAAGCTCGCCTGATCCAGCTCTGGATGATCTAGTTGATTGTAAGAAGGAGATTGCCTTTCTGCAAATTTGACAGAAGCAGCTTTTGAATTGAGTTCAGCTGTATCAGCAGATTGTTGGTCTAATCGGTCAGATTCCTCAAAAGAAGGTTGGGCTTCTGACACTTGTGGTTTCACAAAGAAGTCATTTCTTTCTTTATCGTAATAGAGTCGGTTTGCTTTGAGTGGGAGACTCGTCTGCTCAGGTTTATTTGCTCGGTTAATGGTTGATTTTGCTAAATTTTCCAAAGCGTCCGGAATCAAATCCTGCTCTTTTAAACTCGCAGAAATGGCTTGCGAAATCAAGGCCATCAGTTCTCTCTCTTTTGAAATCCGCACTTCTTGCTTGGTCGGATGAACATTGACATCAGCAAGATATGGGTCAATCCGAATATCAATCACAGCAATCGGAAAACGTCCCACCATGAGCTTGCTACCATATCCATCTAAAATAGCTCGATTGAGCAGGAAATTCTTGATGTAGCGACCATTGATGAGAATGGTGATGTAATTCCGATTAGCCCTTGTTAATTCTGGCAAACTAATATAGCCTGATACTTCAAAATCCAAATCAGATGCTGAAATTTCAATCATTTTTTTTGCTGTTGTTAATCCATAGATACCAGCAATTGCTTGACGCAAATTTCCTGTTCCTGCCGTCCGAGTCAACTCTTTACCATCATTGAGCAAGATAAAAGCGACCTCTGGATGTGCTAGACTCAAACGGTTCATTACATCTACAATGTGAGACAGTTCTGCTTGTTGACTTTTCATATATTTTAAGCGAGCAGGTGTGTTGAAAAAGAGATCTTCCACCTTGATTTTGGTGCCTCTAGGACAGCTACTTGGTTCTATAGTTTCAATTTCTCCACCTTGCGCAATCAGAAGCGTTCCATGTGTTCCACCATTTGTCGCAGTTTCAATTGTCAAGCGTGAAACAGAAGCAATCGACGGAAGCGCTTCACCGCGAAAGCCCAATGTCCGAATTCGAAAAAGGTCGGCTTGTTTCTTGATTTTACTAGTAGCATGCCGCCGCAAAGCCAAGGAAACCTCCTCATGCTCAATTCCTTCACCATTATCGATGACTTGAATACTCTTGAGCCCTGCTTCTTCAATCTCAACTATAATCTGAGTGGCACCAGCATCAATGGAGTTTTCTATCAACTCCTTGACCACACTACTAGGACGCTCAATGACCTCACCTGCTGCAATCTGATTAGCAAGATTTTCTGGTAGTTCTATAATTTTTGACATAGTTTTCTCCGTAAGTATTCTAGCTATCATTATAACATAAAGCTGTTTTTCTATCAGAAGTCCGGTGTGAGGGGGACACACATCGTTTACTAGAAAGAACCAAATAGACAAGCAAAGCAACCACTTAGGTAAAAGTCCTTGTTTTCCTAGTCGAAATAATGTTTAATAGATTTAGGAAGAAGGAGGTAGTTAGTGACCTCTTGGTATGAACGAAAATCAGCAACAAACCAACATCTGGAAAGAAGGGATGTTTATGAAAGTGCAATTGTATATTGACGAAAAGTTTTCAGAGGAAAAAGTCATTATCGAAGCACCGGCTTTGTCAGATGCCATTCAGCAATTGATGAAATTTGCTCAACAACTCGGTAAAAACAAAGTTATTCGAGCCAAAAAAGAGGAAGAGATTTACCTATTAGATACTGCTGAAATTCAGCGGGTTTATATTGAAAACCGCCAAGTTTGGGCTGAAACAGCGACAGGCAATTATCTCTTAGGGCTTCCGCTTTATCAAGTTTTGGAATTGCTTCCCACTGATTTTCTACAGATTTCCCAATCTGAAATCATCAATATCAAACAGATTGATCATCTGAAATTGACTGGCAGCGGTCTGATTCAGATTGCAATGAAAAACGGTCTGATAACGTATTCATCTCGCCGTTATCTCAAAGCTATAAAGGAGAAATTACAGCTATGAAAAAAACATTATTCAGAGATGCTCTAGGAGGTATTGTTATCGGGCTTCTCCTATCCGTCATCTTTTCTTACTTTTTTGCACCTGTCTATCATCCGCTCAACCCTTATTCAGCAGTTGGTCTTTGGATGGAACAGCATCATATTCACGGCGCCTTAGTCGTTCTCTATTGCGCAGCGATATGGTGTCTAATCGGCTTGCTCTTTAGCTTAGGGAAAGAGCTTTTCAAAAAAGATTGGAGCATTCTCAAAGCAACAATCTGTCATTATGGGCTTATGATTTTAGGGTTTATCCCTCTAGCTCTATTAGCCGGCTGGTTTCCAAGTGAACCCATTTTCATCTTACAGTTAATTTTGGAATTTACTGTTGTTTATCTCATCCTTTGGACAATCCTGTCTTATCTGACTAAAAAGAAAATTGAGAAAATCAATCATCACTTAAACAAACAAAGCAAATAGCAAGAAATAACCGCTGTGAAAAAACTCACGGCGGTTATTTGAACCCAACTTAGAATGCAGATTGATAGAAAACGATCATAGCTTACTAAATTGTTGTGGTTTGAAGATTAGACCCTAGCTGCAATTCTGGTATGACATTTCAGCAAATTAAGCTGTTAGCCAGTCACATCCACTATAGCTTCAACATTTTAAAGTTTCTTCTTTATCTCTGCCACAGCCAACATCACTTCCATTGGGGTCATATTATAAATGTCCAACTGGCGCAACTCGTCTAAAATAGGTGATTCAGTTGTTTCTGTAAATAAAGACATCTGCTCAGCCACTTGATTTTTTTCACGAGCATCCGCAGGCAATGTATTAGAGATGCCAAAAGATGACTTCTCATTTGCTTGGCTTTCTAATCGTGTCAATATTTGATCCGCTCTTGTCAACAAATCATTTGGCAAACCTGCAATTTTTGCTACATGAATCCCATAAGATTTATCAGCAGGTCCAACCTCAATCTTATGAAGAAATGTTACTTGACCATCTTTTTCTAGGGTTGCTACATGGACATTTTCTAGTTGTGTCAAGCTAGTTGACAGTTCTGTCAACTCGTGATAGTGAGTCGCAAAAAGTATCTTGGCTCCTGTCCGATTGTGAATATACTCAATAATAGCTTGAGCAAGCGCCATGCCATCATAGGTCGCTGTTCCTCTTCCTAACTCATCAAAAAGAATAAGTGAATTTTCTGTCGCTTGAGAAATAGCATGGTTTGCTTCCATCATTTCAACCATAAAGGTTGATTGTCCAGAAACCAAGTCATCAGCTGCACCAATTCGAGTAAAGATTGCATCAAAAATCGGCAATTGGGCACTTTCGGCTGAAACATAAGAGCCCATTTGAGCCATAATCACAATAATCGCTAACTGCCGCATATAAGTTGACTTCCCACTCATATTTGGGCCTGTAATTAGCTGAACATTAACATTCTCATCCATTGAAATGCTATTAGGAATATAGGTTTGTGCACCCATAACTTTTTCTACGACCGCATGCCGCCCTTTATCAATTTGGATAGAGCGCTGCTCAATAAATTCTGGTCTCACAAAATGTTGCTTTTCTGCTACAGCTGCAAAGCTTTGCAGCACATCAACCGTTGCCAGATTTTGCGCCAAGGATTGCAGGCGTTTGATATATTTACCAGCTTCCTCACGAATGCGCATAAAAATCTCGTATTCCAAATTAGCTGATTTTTCACGCGCTTCCAACATCTCACCTTCAATACGAGCCAGTTCTTCCGTACCAAAACGCTCCGAATTTTTCAAAGTTGCCTTGCGGAAAAAATGACTGGGAACATGTTCAAGCTGAGAATTGGTGACATGGAAATAATAACCATCTTTTTTATTGTAATCAATCTTCAGGTTGTTAATTCCACTAGCTTCTCTTTCTTTCGCCTCAATATCTGCAATCCAGCTCGTTCCATCTCGCATGACCACTCGATACTTGTCCAAGGTTTCATCAAAACCTGTTTTAATAATATTACCCTCTGTAATGACATTTGGAGCATCCTGCGAAATTGCCAACTGAATCAAGTTTGCCAATTCAGGAATTTCATCCAATTTGGCAATCAAATCTTCCAAAACTGGGCTGTCAATTCCTTTTAAGATTCCCTTAATTTGTGGTACATGACTCAATGTCGCAGCAAGTTGTAATAAATCTTTTGGATTGGTCTTGCCAAACGAAACCCGACTGGCTAAACGCTCAATATCATACACTCCTTTGAGAGTGTCTGATAAGTCACTGCGCTCAAAGAAATGATCTAAAAAGACTTGCACTACATCCTGCCGCTTGACGATTCGCTCTTTATCAATCAACGGACGTTGAATCCACGCTCTCAACAATCGTGTTCCCATAGCTGTCTTAGTCTCATCCATCAGCCAATAAAGGCTCCCGTGCTTCTTTCCTGTTCGAGCATTCTCTGTTAAATCCAGACTTGCCATAGTTGAGTAGTCCATCTGCAAGAAATCTTTGATTTCATAATGCTGAACTTGTTTCAAATGACTAAGCTCACGTAGCTGCGTTTTATGAACATACTGTAATAACTTTCCAGCTACTTGGTGCTCTAGCGGTGACAAGTCCTTTCCTAGTAGCTGAACATCATCAAATGTAGTTTCTACTTGCGATAAAAGGAGAGTCATTTGAGTCTCCAATACTTGGCGCTCCATTTCAGGCAATTCATACCCTAAGACCACTTCACGCGCTCGCAAGTTCCGGATTTCTCCACAGACCATGTTAAAGTCACTAAGACTTGTGACCTGAAATTCACCCGTTCCCACATCCATATAAGCCAGTCCATATATACCTGACAGCTTATCCAAAGCCACTAAAAAGTTATTCTGACTGTCTGGTTTTGAAGAATCAACTACTGTCCCCGGCGTAATCACCTGTACTACTTCGCGTTTGACTACTCCAACCGCTTTTTTAGGATCTTCCATTTGCTCTGCAATCGCAACTTTATAGCCTGCTTCAATTAAAACATCAATGTATTGCTGCACTGAATGGTAAGGAACTCCTGCCATTGGGATTGGATTTTCCGAGTTTTTATTGCGACTAGTCAGAGCAATCTCTAAAATCTGTGCCGCATTGGTCGCATCATCATAGAATAATTCATAAAAATCTCCCATGCGAAACAACAAAAAAGCATCTGGATAATCTTTTTTTATATCTAAATACTGTTGCATTCCTGGAGATAGTTTTTCTTTTGTCATTCTCATCCTTTCTGTTGGTTAATAGTGATAAGAGTGGGATAGAAATCATCTTGAAAATTTTCAGTTCGTAGTCTCACCTCCGCAGGGTTGCTCAACAGTCTGGGAGACTGTTGAGCAATCAGCTACTGCGTCTTGTTGACTACATAAACAAAGGAAGCTGAGCTCTTTGTCCCAGCCTCATCATTCATTCTCTTAATCCATTTTCTCAAGGAGCTGCTCTTCCATTTGTTTTGCAGCTGCTGTATCACGACAGATAACTAAGAGCGTGTTAGCCCCTGCTACCGTTCCTAAAATTAGCTCACCTTTATTTTCATCCACAAAGTTAGCCAGAATAGAAGCATCCCCTAAGCGAGTATGAAGAACCAAGGAAAATTCCGCCCGAGAAACGCCCTCTACATGATAAGACAAGAACTCAACCAAATCGATTTTATTTGTTTCATCTGCTAAAACATAATAAACTTCATTGTTTTTCTTGGCTTTCGTCAATCCAATTTCACGTAAGTCCCGAGAGAGGGTTGTCTGTGTTACAATGATGCCTTGTGCCTTTAAACGATCCTGAATATCTTTTTGTGTACTCAGTTTTTCTTCCTTAATCATTCGCTTAATTAGTTTATGACGTTCACTCTTTTTCATTTTATCCTCAATAATGTATATTTATACTCAAAATTATACCAAAAAAATTGAAGATTCGTCAAAAAATATGTTAAAATACTAGTAAAAGACCAAAGGAGAAACCATGGATAATAAACAATTGATTGCAAGTGAATTGGCTAAGGTCATTGACAGCTTAGACCAAGACGCTATTTTAAATTTACTAGAAAAACCCAAAAGCTCAGATTTAGGTGATATTGCTTTTCCTGCCTTTTCTTTAGCGAAAGTAGAACGAAAAGCGCCTCAAGCGATTGCAGCAGATATTGCAGAAAAAATTGACTCAACAAACTTTGAAAAAGTAGTGGCAACTGGTCCTTATGTTAATTTCTTCCTTGATAAATCAAAAATTTCAGCTCAAGTTATCAAAGAAATTGTAAAAGAAGGAAATAACTATGGTCAGCAAAATGAAGGAAATGGAGAAAACATCACCATTGACCTCTCCAGCCCAAACATTGCAAAACCATTTTCAGTTGGTCATTTGCGCTCAACTGTTATCGGTGATGCCCTTTCTAATATTTTCCGTAAATTGGGCTATAACACCATTAAAATCAATCACTTAGGTGACTGGGGAAAACAATTCGGTCTTTTAATGGTGGCTTATAAAAAATGGGGCAGCAAAGAAGCCGTCGAAGCAAATCCAATTGATGAATTACTGAAACTGTACGTTCGTATCAATGCGGAAATCGAAACAGATCCTGAGCTTGATGACGAAGGTCGCCTCTGGTTCAAAAAACTAGAAGACGGTGATCCTGAAGCTACTGAATTATGGCAATGGTTCCGCGACGAAAGCCTGAAAGAATTTAACCGTATCTACAAATTGCTTGGCGTTGAATTCGATAGTCTAGCTGGTGAAGCCTTCTATAATGACAAGATGGACGAAGGCATCAAAATCCTTGAAGAAAAAGGATTGTTGGAAGAGTCTAAGGGGGCTAGCATTGTCAACCTTGATGATGTCAATCTGCCACCAGCTATGATTAAGAAATCTGACGGAGCAACACTTTACATTACACGTGATATTGCGACAGCTATGTACCGTGCTCGCACTTACAACTTCGTTAAAAACATTTATGCTGTAGGTCAAGAACAAGCTAATCACTTCAGACAATTAAAAGCCGTTTTGAAGAAGATGGGATTTGACTGGAGCGATGATATGATTCATGTAGACTTTGGCTTGGTAACAAAGAACCGCCAAAAATTGTCTACACGTAAAGGAAATATCATCCTTCTTGAACCAACTCTTCAAGAAGCTATCAATCGTGCTCAGTCACAAATTGAAGCCAAAAATCCTGACCTTGAAAACAAAGAAGCCGTTGCTCGTGCTGTCGGAGTAGGAGCTGTTAAATTCTACGATTTAAAAACAGACCGCCGCAACGGTTACGACTTTGATTTGGAGGCCATGGTATCTTTTGAAGGAGAAACAGGACCATATATCCAGTACGCTTATGCACGTATCCAATCAATCCTTCGCAAGGCTGACTTCAAGCCAAGCGCTGAATCAACATACAGCCTAGATGATGCTGAAAGTTGGGAAATCATTAAACTGCTGCAAGATTTTGCCCGTGTTATCAAACGTGCAGCTGACAATTATGACCCATCACTCATTGCAAAATATGCGATCAGTCTTGCACAAGCATTTAACAAATTCTACGCACACACTCGTATCTTGGACGAAAGCCCTGAACGTGACAGCCGTCTGGCTCTCAGCTACGCAACAGCTGTTGTTCTAAAAGAATCTCTTCGTCTTCTCGGCGTTGATGCTCCAGAAAAAATGTAATTTTCTAACCCTATCAAAAAATCCTATCGGTATTTACAACGATAGGATTTTTTATTACATTCCGTATAATTCTTCAATTTTCAGACCAACTCGTTTGACATCTTCATTCAAGCCACGAAGTTCAAATGTGTCCAAGACTGGAAAGCCAAATCGCTCTGCATATTGCTTAGCTGTTAAACAATATTGGTTGTTAAAATTACGATTACCACTACCAACAATGCCAAAACAGCGCTTGTAATTCTCTTCAAAAGCAATAAAGTCACCTAAATCATTGGTAAGAATCTCCACATCTCCATTATCCAAACCATTCCCACCTTCTAAGTAGGTTGGCAAAAAGGCTACAAAGGGCTGAGACATGGCGTAAAATGGTCGCTCCTCTTTCACCATATCTTTTATATCCACCTGCTCAATCTCAACATTTTCATGTCGCTCTTGCAAAAAAGCAGACAAACGTTTGATAAAACTCGCTGTGTTGCCACTTAAGCTAATATAAACTAAGGAAATCTTCATATTTTCTCACTTTCTAAAAATAAAACACATCTATCATTCTCTTAAAATTTTAAGCTGATAGATATGTTTTGTCAACTATTGTAATTCTTCTTTTGCTAAGTCTTGTTGCTGCCGTTTCATCTTGAAAAAGACAATAACAAGGAAAAGAATATTAAATGCAAAATAAATAATGGTCAAAACTCTTGTCGATGAGATTGCTGTGGCACGCATCGTTTGATCTTTATAAAGATTGTTGAGTGGCATACCACCGATATAATTGTAAATTGTCCCAATAATTCCTAATAACACATAAGCAATATAGGCAAAATTAGCGTATAAAATGTTTTTCTTGACGATAAACACAATAGCAGCAATCAACAATAAAATTGAAAGGACAACTAATATTTTATGCGGAATATTATGAAGAAAGACAAGACTTCTTTCAGTTACTTCCACGATTTGCTTCACAACCGTTTCAGACAGTCCTTTATAAGAACTTGTATTCGTTATTTTTTCACTGCCAAAAAAGGTTCCTACAAATGTAAAAGATGATAGAATGGCTGATAGTGTCAGCAAGACATATAGATAAATTGGTCGTTTTTTCACAATAATCCTCCTCGTTGTGAAAAAGTTTTCAGTTTTATTTATTATAACGTAAGCAGTCAAAAATGGCAACAAAAGTTTCACTAGTGTCAATTACTTTTTTCAAACAAAAGCCCCTCAACTATCAATCAAGGGGCCTATTTGCTATTGAACTAGTTCAAATGCCAAATTTCATCGTTATATTGAGCAATCGTACGGTCAGCAGAGAAGAAGCCTGCTTTTGCAATATTGACAAGAACTTTTTCAAGCCAGACGTCACGGTCTTCATAATCCGCAAACATGCGTTCTTTTGTTTCGATATAATCTTCCAAGTCAAGAAGCGTCATGAACCAGTCTTTGTTGATCAATTCATTGTAAAGTCGTTCCAATCGCTCTTTCTTACCAACTGCAAGAACGGCATCACTGACAATGAAATCAACCAGCGGTTTGATTGCTTTACGAGCATAGAATTCACTTGACTTATAAGCTTCTTTGGCATACAAATCAATAACTGTTTCAGAATCTTCACCGAAGATATAAATGTTGTCATCGCCGACTAATTCATGAATTTCAACATTTGCACCGTCTGAAGTACCAAGCGTTAAAGCACCATTTAGCATGAATTTCATGTTACCAGTACCTGAAGCTTCTTTAGAAGCAAGGGAGATTTGCTCAGAAATGTCACCGGCTGCAATTAAGAAGCTAGCTGCTGTTACATTGTAGTTTTCAACCATGACGACTTGCAAGTATGGAGAAACTTCTGGGTCGTTAGCAATTACTTCTGACAAGCAAAGGATTAAATGAATAATATCTTGCGCAATCGTATATGCTGGAGCAGCTTTCCCACCAAAGAAGACTGTAATTGGACGCGCAGGAATGTTTCCAGCCTTGATGTCCAAGTATTTGTGAATGACATAAAGAGCATTCATTTGTTGGCGTTTGTACTCGTGAAGACGTTTGATTTGGATATCAAAGATTGATTCAGGATTGATTTCAACACCTTGGTGCTCTTTCAAGTGACGAGCTAACTTCCGTTTGTTGTGAGCTTTGATTTTTTCAAGTTCAGCTTTCACATCAGCCTTACCAGAAAATTCAAGTAAGTCTTCTAATTTTGAAGCATCATGGTGCCAATCGCGACCAATCAAGCTATCAATGTAATTTGACAAACGTGGATTTGCGTGCATAAGCCAGCGACGGAAGGTGATTCCGTTTGTTTTATTGTTGAATTTTTCTGGATAAATGTCGTAAAAGGGCTTGAGTTCTGAGTTTTTCAAGATTTCTGTATGAAGAGCAGCAACCCCATTGACACTATATCCATAGTGAATGTCCATGTGAGCCATGTGTACACGATCATGTTCATCAATAATTTGAACAGCTGGATCTGCGTATTCAGCCTTCACGCGCTTATCCAATTCTTTGATAATTGGAACCAAGTGTGGAACAACTTCTTCCAAGAATTCAAGCGGCCATTTTTCAAGCGCTTCAGCAAGAATGGTATGGTTTGTATAAGCCGTCATATTCTTAACGATATTGATTGCTTCATCAAGAGAAATACCACGTTCTGTCAAAAGACGAATCATCTCTGGAATGACCATAGATGGGTGTGTATCGTTGATTTGGATAACAGCATAGTCAGCCAAGTCATGAAGATTGCTACCTTTTTCAATCGCTTCATCAATAATCAATTGTGCACCATTTGACACCATAAAGTATTGTTGGAAGATACGGAGCAATTCACCTTGCTTATTACTATCATCTGGATAAAGGAATAGAGTCAAATTACGAGCAATATCTGTCTTATCAAAGTCAATCCCATCTTCAATGATACTTGCATCTACTGAGTCAAGGTCGAACAGACGAAGACGGTTTTTAGTAGCTGTTTTATAACCAGGCACATCAATGTCATAAAGAGTTGATGTTAAAGTGAAATCAGCAAATGGTACTTGATAGCTACGGCTTGATTTTACTAACCAATTTTGCTCTGTCAACCAGAAGTTTGGTACTGTTGTTTGCTCATTATTTTTCAATACTTGTTGGAAAAGACCAAAGTGATAGTTCAGACCTACACCGTCTCCATTCAAACCAAGTGTTGCAATAGAATCAAGGAAGCAAGCAGCCAGACGTCCTAAACCACCATTACCAAGTGAAGGTTCTAATTCGACTTCTTCCACTTCAATCAAGTCTTTACCAGCGTCTGCTAATTCTTTTTTGACATCATCATAAAGGCCAAGGTTGATGAGGTTGTTTGACAACAGTTTTCCAATCAAAAATTCTGCTGAAATGTAATACAATTTCTTTTTACCAGTATTAACTGGCTTTTGTGCACTAGCCAATTTTGTATAGTTTAAAAGGGCAATATACAATTCTTCATTGCTGCATTCAGCAATTTCTTTTTGATAAGTTTGTTGGATAAATTCTTGTAAATTTGACATTTTTTCTCCTACTTAGAAAAGAACGTTACAATTCATTCTCTTTCTTTAATAATTTTTTATTTAAACGACGATATGTTTTCGTCAAGCTATATAACTCTGCTTCAATCACAGGGTCCAATTCATCTGCTGTCATACGCCATGACCAATTGCCACCAATGCTTGATGGATAGTTCATGCGAGCTGAGCCGTCTAGTTCAAGCAAATCTTGCATGGTTGCAATTGCCATAAAGCTGACAGAAGCAAAGATAGTCCGTAGCATAGCATGAGGTACTGTTTCATATTCTTTACGATTAGTATATTGAGCCATATATTCACGTGTGGCATCATCAATTTCATCGCGATACCAACCAAGTACCGTGTTATTATCATGCGTACCTGTGTACATGACAGAATTGTTAGGCGCAAGATGTGGACTATCAATACTTTCAGACTCTGGATTAAAGGCGAATTGAGTGACTTTCATACCAGGGAAGCCTGTTTTTTCCCGCAAAGCAATCACTTCGTCGGTCATAAAGCCTAAGTCCTCGGCGATGATGTTTAGTTCACCCAATTCTTCCTTCACAGCTTTAAACAAAGCATAATCAGGACCTTTCACCCATTTACCAGGAGCGGCTGTATCGGATCCAGCAGGGATTTCCCAATAAGATTCAAAACCACGAAAATGATCGATACGAACCACATCGTAGATTTTGAAACTCTCACGTAAGCGTTCAATCCACCAGCTATACCCATCTTCATCCATTGCCTTCCAGTCATAAATTGGGTTTCCCCAAAGTTGACCGGTCGCAGAGAATTCATCTGGCGGACATCCTGCTACACATGTAGGCTGTCCTAATTCATCTGTTTTAAAGAAATGCGGTTGCGCCCAAACATCACAGCTATCAGCTGCCACATAGATTGGCATATCGCCAACGATTTCAATATGATGTTCGTTAGCATAATTTTTCAATTCTAACCATTGTTTGAAGAAGAGATATTGCGTAACACGATGATAGGTCAATCGATCAGCTAGCTTTTCGCGATAAGTTGCCAAGCTAGACGCTTCACGATGACGTACCGCTGCATCTGGCCATTCCGTCCAAGCTTTCAAGTCGAAATGCTCTTTAATCGCCATGTATTCAACAAATACTTCAAGCCAAGACGCATTATCTGCTACAAATTTTTCATAAGCCGCTAAATCTCCGCGTTCTAAGAAACGTTTCACAGCTTTTTCTAAAACCGGTCTACGATTGTTGAAAACTTTCGCATAATCTACTTTTCTTGGATCTTGTCCAAAGTCTAAACCATCAATATCACTTTCAGTAAGTAGCCCCTCTTCAATCAGTCGGTCAAAATCAATAAAATGTGTATTTCCCGCAAATGCAGAGAATGATTGGTAAGGAGAATCTCCATAACTGGTCGTGCCCAAAGGCAAAATTTGCCAGTAGCGTTGCTTTGTTCTTACCAAGAAATCCACAAAATCGTAAGCACTTTTCCCAAATGAGCCGATTCCGTATTTCCCTGGAAGAGAAGAAATATGCATGAGAACACCACTTTGACGCTCTTTCATCTTATCACCTCAATAAATTTTTCTGTTAAATTTTGAATTCATTTAACGAAAACGTTTGCGTTGATTTGATTATAACTTAATTCCGGTCTGTGTGCAACCATTTTTCTAGTTTTTTTGTAAATTTTTAAAATATTTTGGACAATTGAATCATTTTCTTCTATATTTTATCAAGATTTTTGGAGTGGAAAATAAAAAATTTTCAAGATTTTTAAAAAAAGTGTTGCAAACGTTTTCTGTTTGTGGTATACTAAGTATAGTTTAAGAAAACGTTTGCGTAAACTATTTTAAATTGTTATCTTATTATTTTATTCTTTAGGAGGAATAAATCATGAAACGTAAAATGTTGAAAAGTGCTGCAGTTCTTGGAACTGTAGGGTTGGCTAGCTTGCTTTTGGTAGCTTGCGGAAGTAAAACAAGTAATTCTTCTTCTAGCGATGGCAAGAACATTACAGCCTACGTAGAAAAACAATACGAAGGCTACATGAAGAAAGCTGCTGCTGCTTTTGAAAAAGAAACTGGTACAAAAGTTACTATTAAGACAGGTGACCAACTTAAAGGTCTTGAAAATCTTTCACTTGACAACCAATCTGGCAAGGCTCCAGACGTTATGATGTCTCCATATGACCGCGTAGGTAGTCTCGGTACTGACGGTCAACTTTCAGAAGTGAAACTTGACAAAGGTTCAATGACTGATGATACAACTAAAGCACTTGTGACAACTAAAGGTAAAACTTATGGTGCTCCTGCTGTTATCGAAACTTTGGTAATGTATTATAACAAAGACCTTATCTCTAAAGCTCCAACAACATTTGCTGAATTAGAAGAACTTGCAAAAGACAGTAAGTACAATTTTGAAAACGAATCAGGCAAAACAACTGCTTTCCTTGCTGACTGGACAAACTTCTACTATACTTACGGTCTGTTAGCTGGTAATGGTGGATACGTCTTTGGTAAGAACGGTACCGATCCTAAAGACATTGGACTTGCAAATGACGGTTCTATCAAAGGTGTTGAATACGCTAAAACTTGGTATGCAAAATGGCCAAAAGGAATGCAAGATACTAAAGGTGCCGCAAACTTAATTCAAACTCAATTCCAATCAGGTAAAACAGCTGCTATCATTGAAGGCCCTTGGAAAGCTGCATCATTTAAAGAAGCTAAAGTGAACTATGGTGTTGCCACTATTCCTACACTTCCAAATGGCAAAAACTATGAAGCCTTTGGTGGAGGTAAAGCTTGGGTCATCCCTGCAGGATCTAAAAATGCCAAAGCAGCTCAAAAATTTGTTAATTTCTTGACTTCGACTGAACAACAAAAAGCTTTCTATGATGCTACAAACGAAGTACCTGCAAACACAGAGGCTCGTAAATACGCTGAAGGAAAGAATGATGAATTAACTTCAGCTGTTATTAAACAATTCCAATCTGCTCAACCTATGCCAAATATCTCTGAAATGAGTACTGTATGGGATCCAGCAGCAAGTATGCTCTTTGATGCTGTAAGTGGTAAAAAAGATACTAAAACCGCTGTAAATGATGCCGTTAAATTGATTAAAGATACTATCAATCAAAAATTTGGTAAAAAATAAAACAGATTGAGGTAGGATAGAACTCGATTGGCAGCACCAGTCGAGTTCTATATTTTAGAAAAAGGAGACTCTGATGACTACACAACAACAGCCACGTAAAGCATTGCTGCTCTCCCTCATCCCAGGACTTGGGCAAATTTATAATAAACAAAAAGCAAAAGGGGCTATCTTTTTAGGAGTTACCATCTTATTTTTGATTTACTTTTTCGCCATTGCTGCTCCTGAGTTAGGAAACTTAATTACTCTCGGTGAGGTGCCTGGACGCGATAACTCTCTTTTCATGCTGATTCGTGGTGCATTCCACTTTATTCTTGTCATTGTTTATTTCATCTTTTATGCTCTCAATCTAAAAGATGCTTATACTATTGCGAAACGTTGGAATAATGATTATCCAGTTCCTACGACTTTCAAAGATATGTTAAAAGGAATTTACGCTAATGGTTTTCCTTACCTATTGATTATTCCTTCATATATTGCAATGACTTTTGCTATCATTTTCCCTGTATTGGTCACTCTTTTAATCGCCTTTACAAACTATGATTTCCAACATTTGCCTCCAACCAAGCTCTTGGATTGGGTTGGCATGACAAACTTCACTAATATTTGGCGACTTAGCACTTTCCGTTCTGCTTTTGGAGCCGTTCTTGGTTGGACTATTATCTGGGCACTGACTGCCTCAACTGTCCAAATCGTTATTGGTATTTTTACCGCTATTATTGCAAACCAACCATTTATTAAAGGAAAACGCATTTTCGGCGTTATCTTCCTACTGCCTTGGGCTGTCCCAGCATTTATCACTATCTTAACTTTCAGTAACATGTTCAACGATAGTATCGGTGCGATCAATACCCAAGTCATTCCGCTTCTTGGTAAAGTTTTGCCATTCTTAAATGGACATTTGATTCCTTGGAAAACAGATCCAACATGGACTAAAATTGCTCTAATTATGATGCAAGGTTGGCTTGGATTCCCTTACATCTATGTATTGACACTTGGTATCTTGCAATCCATTCCAAACGATCTTTACGAAGCAGCTTACATTGATGGTGCAAATGCATGGCAAAAATTCCGCAATATCACTTTCCCAATGATTTTAGCAGTTGCTGCCCCTACACTCATCAGTCAGTATACTTTCAACTTCAACAACTTCTCTATCATGTACCTCTTCAATGATGGCGGTCCTGGTACAGTTGGTGGTGGTGCAGGTTCAACCGACATCCTCATTTCATGGATTTATCGTTTAACGACAGGTGCAGCTCCTCAATACTCAATGGCTGCTGCGGTAACACTTATCATTTCTCTTATCGTGATTTCAATCTCCATGATTGCGTTCAAGAAACTACATGCATTTGATATGGAGGATGTGTAAGATGAATAATTCTATTAAATTTAAACGCCGTTTAAACCACTTTTTAACTTATTTCTATCTAGTGGCTTTATCTATTATCATTATCTATCCTCTCTTGATTACGATTATGTCTGCTTTCAAGACAGGGAATGTCCTTGCGTTTAAGTTGGATACTGATATTAATTTCAGTTTTGAAAACTTTAGCAAGCTCTTTACCGAAACTCTATACGGTACTTGGTACTTTAACACCTTAATCATTGCCATCTTGACAATGATTATCCAAACAAGTATAGTTGTACTAGCTGGTTACGCTTATAGCCGTTATAATTTCCTCGCTAGAAAACAAAGTTTGGTTTTCTTCTTAATCATTCAAATGGTGCCAACAATGGCTGCCCTGACCGCCTTCTTCGTTATGGCTTTGATGTTAAATGCGCTCAACCACAGTTGGTTCCTCATCTTCCTTTATGTCGGCGGTGGTATCCCAATGAACGCTTGGCTCATGAAAGGATATTTTGATACTGTGCCTATCTCGCTTGATGAGTCCGCTAAATTGGACGGTGCTGGGCACTTCAGACGCTTCTGGCAAATTGTACTGCCACTCGTTCGTCCAATGATTGCTGTACAAGCTCTCTGGGCTTTCATGGGACCATTCGGAGACTACATCTTATCTAGTTTCTTACTTCGTGAAAAAGAATTCTATACAGTTGCTGTTGGTTTACAAACCTTTGTTAGTGATGTGAAGAATTTGAAGATTGCCTACTTCTCAGCAGGTGCTATCTTGATTGCCTTGCCAATCTGTATCTTATTCTTCTTCTTACAAAAGAACTTTGTATCTGGTTTAACAAGTGGTGGCGACAAGGGATAATCTTGTCCCACCCTCTTTTATTTATAGTTGTATGATAGCTAATAAATTTAATTTTATTAGCTATCACCTGATTATAATTTTTTAGAAAGAGTGTCTTATGTTACCTTATCCATTTAATTATTTTTCCAGTATTTATGGTTTTAAAAAGCCTTTTGCTAATCGGAAATTGCTGACATGGTTTCAGCTGATTTTCACTAGTGTCTTTTTAATTTCCTTATCCATGATACCAATTGCGATTCAAAATGCTTCACTCAAAAGTTACCCACTCACCACTTTTGTAGACGGTGTTTTTGACTCGCTAACAAAAGAAACGATGGCTGATATTGCAGAGAACGCTAAAATAGAAAATCATCAATTTAGCTATTCTGGCCAGCAAGCAACTCACAATAGCAAAACGGGAACTGTCTTTCTTGGAAAAGAGAATACAACCTTAGAAGAAAAGTTAACGCTTGCTTTTGAGCCAAAGCAATTGGTTATTAGTAAAAAAGGAAGAAAACTAGCAGAAATTCAATACCAGCATATTAATCAAGCTGCTTTGAAAGATAAAGCCGCTCTGAGTGCTGCCATTTCTCAAGACTGGTTCCAACAAAATCGTGTGACAGTCAGTCTATTTTTGGTTCTGATTTCAGGATTTCTATTGGCATTAAACTTCTTTATTGTCCTTCTAGGTGCTACTTTTTTCCTTTATTTAACGAAAAAATCCCGTCTCTTCTCCTTTAAAACAGTCAAAGAATGCTATCACTTTGCTTTGAACTGTTTGGGATTGCCAACTTTGATTGCTGTTGCAGCAGGGTTATTGTTCGGTCAAGCCATGACCACTATGATTACCATTCAAAACATTCTTTTTGTTCTTTATCTCGTCATTATTTTCTATCGGACACATTTCCGTGATGAAAAAATGAAAAAGTAGGAGGTTTTTTATGCGAGTTACTATTAAAGAAGTTGCTAAATTGGCAGGAGTTTCGCCTTCTACCGTTACCCGTGTGATTCAAAACAAATCCAGCATTAGCGATGAAACAAAAAAAAGAGTCCGCAAGGCTATGAAAGAATTGAATTATCACCCTAATCTCAATGCACGTAGTCTTGTTAGCAGTTACACACAAGTCATTGGGATTGTTTTACCTGATGATTCAGACACTTTTTATCAAAATCCGTTCTTTCCTTCTGTTTTCCGCGGAATTGCTCAGGTGGCTTCCGAGCATCACTACGCTATCCAAATTGCAACCGGGAAAAATGAAAAAGAACGCATGGAAGCCATTTCCCAAATGGTTTTGGGAAAACGTGTGGACGGACTCATCTTTCTCTACTCTCAAGAAAATGATCCACTAGTGAAAATGGTCAGTGAAGAACAATTTCCTTTCTTAATTTTAGGAAAATCGCTTTCTCCGTTTATTCCTTTGGTGGATAATGACAATATCCAAGCTGGATATGACGCAACAGAATATTTTATCAAAAAAGACTGCCACAATATTGCTTTTATTGGTGGTAGCAAAAGACTATTTGTAACGCAAGATCGCTATAAAGGGTATCAAAAAGCACTAGAGGATTATCACTTAGAGCTTGACCCTCAAAATACAGCCTTTGCAAATGAATTTTTGGAAGACAAAGGATATCAATTTACCAAGCGCCTTCTCAGTCATGATACAAAAATTGATGCTATTATCACAACAGACAGTATGCTAGCAGAAGGAGTTTGTAATTATTTAAATGAAAATCAATTGTCTGTTCCCACTCTAGCCTTTGACTCTATTAAACCCAAACTTGATTTAACAGCTTATGTAGACATTAACACATTAGAGCTAGGGCGGGTTTCGTTCAAGACTATTCTACAAATTATCAATGATACCAAAGAAAATCGACAAATTTGCTATCGCCAATTGATTCCACATCGCATTATCGAACGATAAAGAAAGGAAGTTTATGGCTTTCCGAACATTCCAAGCCTATTTAGATGACCAAAGTCTCATCACTATTGAGTTAGAAAAACAATTTTATGCCGAACCATTACAATTTACAATTGAAACGGTTGATCGTGCAGAAACTTTACGGATAAGAGCTGTAGGAGAACATGACAACTTCGTGCAATACCGTCTTGCTCCTCTTGAGCCGTTAGATTTAGCTAGCCATTATTGGATTTACGACCAAGATCGCAATAAAACATTCTTACAATTTCGCCATATTGTGAGAAAACCGATTTTTGACCAAACATTTACCTACAACGGAAGCGATTTAGGGGCTCATTATACTCCACAAGCAACTATTTTTAAGCTTTGGGCACCAATTTCTGAACAAGTATTGCTTCATTTGCAAAATGACATTTACCCAATGATGCTCGGAGAAAAAGGAGTTTGGCAAACAGAAGTCTCTGGAGACTTTGATGGGGCTGCTTATTACTATCTACACAAAGTGAATGGTCATTGGGTGGAAGTACACGATCCTTATGCCTTATCTTCAGAAAGCAATTCTGGCGTTAGTTATGTTGTCAATCCAGAGAAAATTACTCGCCTAATTCACCGAGCAGCAACACAAATTCCAATAACAAAAGCTGTTATCTACGAGATGAGTGTGCGAGATTTTTCCATGCAAAAAGAAGCCGAGTTTTCTTACCCTGGTAAATTCAAATCCCTAACAGAGTCTCCGCAATTGCAAGAGCATACTTTAGGAATGGATTACATCAAACAGCTTGGAGTAACCCACATTCAGCTCATGCCTTTGTATGATTTTGGCAGCGTTGATGAAAATCATCCAGAACTCGTGTATAACTGGGGCTACGACCCTATGCAATACAATCTTCCTGACGGTAGCTTTGCAACGAATCCACATGATCCTTATACAAGAATCGTTGAATTGCAAGAAGCAATCGCTACTTATCATCAAGCCGACATTAGTGTTATCATGGACGTCGTTTACAATCATGTCTACGATCCTAAAGCCTATGCTTTTGAAAAAATCGTCCCAGGCTATTTCTTCCGCTACGATCACAACGGTAATTTGACAAATGGGACTTTCTGTGGGAACGATGTGGCAAGTGAGCGGGCAATGGTTCGTAGCTATATTAAGCATTCCCTCAAACAATGGCTAACTCTTTATGGAATGGATGGCTTCCGCTTTGACCTCATGGGTATTTTAGATATGGAAACCATGAAGCAGATTGCAGAGGAATTGAAATTTCTTTATCCAAATGTTTATTTGTATGGAGAAGGGTGGCGTATGGCTACCGGACTGGATAGCAATCGACTTGCACATCAATTCAACGCCGCTCAATTACCAAACTATGGTTTTTTCAGCGACCACTTCCGCAATACAATCAAAGAAACGATTTTAGAAGGAAGTCAAATCCAAGATTCCAAACCAATAGATACGATAGAAAATGTATTGACAGCTAATGTTGGATTAACGGAAACAGCACATTTTATTGCACCCCAGCAAGCTATCAACTACGTGGAATGCCATGACGATGCAACGGCTTTTGATTATTTTACAATTAAAAAGCCAGATATCTCTCTAAATAAGCGGTTAGCAGATGCACGACTTGCTTTGCATATTACTTTGTTAGCTCAGGGAGTACCATTCATCCATAGCGGGCAAGAGTTTTTCCGCAGTAAAAACCTCATGGATAATACTTATAATACTCCAGACACCATCAACCGTCTTGATTGGCTACGCTCCATTGAATATGAGAAAGACGTAGATTTTATTCGCCAGTTAGTCCAATTCAGAAAAGCAAATCCGCTCCTCAGTTTGGAAACAAGAACAGAAATTAAAGATTACTGTTCTATCGAATGGCTAACTGATTCTGTGGTCGAATATAAAATTAAAGAAAAAGAAGATCAAATCACAATCCTCATTAACTTTGGAAACGAAGCATTTAGCTATCCAAATCAGGATAAACAAGCTATTTTTATCAACTACCCAGAGATCAGCCTTGACGTTCCTCTCAATACTAACAGAGATTCCTATACTGTCCCTGCAAAACAAGTTCTCGTACTTAAATAATCGTAACATCTGTTTTATTTGTCTCGCACTAAAAACCACGAGACAGACTGAAAGTCATATAACAAAAAACATCAGATTGGCTAAACAAACCAATCTGATATTTTATTCTTCTACGAAACGTCCAAGAATGTGAACATTATCTGCTACCGATACAAAAGCATGCGGATCAGTTTTACGCATAATATGTTTAAATTCATTAAATTCAGCACGCGTAATAACTGTAATCAAAACAGTCTTTTTTTCATGATTGTAAGTTCCTTCTGCACCATTAACCATGGTTGCACCACGATGCAATTTGTTATGAATTTTATCAACAACTTCTTCGGGATGACTGGTAATAATCATCGCCTGCATCTTCTTTTGCTTAGTAAAGACTGCATCTGTCACACGGCTTGACACAAAAATCGTAATCATCGAATATAGTGCATATTTCCAGCCGAAAGTCACACCGGCAATAATCATAATCATGCCATTGACCATAAAGGAAATATTTCCCACATTTCTGCCGGTTTTCTTCCGAACCGTCAAGCTGACAATATCCGTCCCACCACTAGAAATATTGGAACGCAAAGCAAAGCCGATTCCCATTCCCATGATGACCCCACCAAACAAGGCATTGATAATCGGGTCATTTGTTAAACTCACTTCAGGAACAAACTGGATAAACAGCGAGCTCATGGAAACGGTTATAAAAGTAAATACCGTAAACTTGTGCCCAATTTGATACCAAGCCAAAATCATCAGCGGGATATTGATGAGGTAGAAAGTCACAGAAACCGGAATAGTAAATCCTAAAAAACGTGTACTTAAAGCAGCTAAAATCTGTGCCAATCCAGTCGCACCACTTGAATAAACATGTCCCGGTTGAAAGAAAAGATTCACTGCAACCGCAGATAGAAAACCATAAATGAGCGAAGCAGAAATCTTTTCATCGTATTTCTCACGAGAAATACTCTTAAGTACTCGTATCAACTTAAAATCATAGGCTAGACGGCGCAAATAATAACGCAATCGTTTGTAAATCTTACTTTTCTTCATGAGTTTCTACTTGTAAACTTAATTCTTCAAGTTGTTTGGCGTCAACTATGCTTGGTGCCTGAGTCATTGGATCACTTGCTTTGTTGTTTTTAGGGAAAGCAATCACTTCGCGGATATTTTCCTCACCAGCCAGCAACATGACAAAGCGATCGAGGCCAATTGCCAGTCCACCATGTGGCGGGAAACCATAATCCATTGCTTCTAGCAAGAAACCAAATTGATCAGTAGCTTCTTCTTCAGAAAAACCAAGGGCTTTAAACATTCGTTCTTGCAAATCTTTGTGGTTAATACGAAGACTTCCACCACCCAATTCATAACCATTCAAGACAATATCATAAGCAATAGCACGAACCCTGCTCAAATCACCTTCTAATTCATGGGCTGTGTCCGCTTGTGGAAGAGTGAAGGGATGGTGTGCACTCATATAACGACCTTCTTCTTCCGACCATTCAAACATTGGCCAATCCACAACCCAAAGGTAATTAAATTTCGATTCATCAATCAAGCCCAACTCTTTTGCCAAACGTATACGCAAAGCACCTAGTGCTGCATTGGCAACTTCTAGAGTATCCGCTACAAAAAGAACCAAATCATTGTCTTCAAGCTGTAAAGCATTTGTCAAGTCACTTGTCAAGTCTTTCAAAAACTTAACAACTGGTCCATTTAGTTCACCTGATGCCACTTTCACCCAAGCAAGTCCTTTTGCTCCATACTGTTTTGCTTGCTCTGTCAACTTATCTATATCTTTTCGCGAATAGCTGTCAGCTGCATTTTTCACAACAATAGCTTTAACGGCTGGTGCTTCTGAGAAAACTTTGAAGTCAATTCCCTTGACAAGATATGTCAAGTCTTGCAATAGCATCTCAAAACGTGTATCTGGTTTATCACTTCCATACAAAGCCATTGCATCATCATATTTCATTCGTGGGAATGGTAATGTAACCTCAATCCCCTTCGTTTCTTTCATCACTCGAGCAATCAAGCCTTCTGTAATATCTTGAATTTCTTGATCAGATAGGAAAGAAGTTTCTAAGTCAACCTGTGTAAACTCTGGTTGACGGTCTCCACGCAAATCCTCATCACGGAAGCATTTTACAATTTGATAATACCGATCAAATCCAGCATTCATCAACAGTTGCTTGGTAATTTGAGGGCTTTGTGGCAGAGCATAGAAATGACCTTGGTTCACTCGACTTGGTACCAAATAATCACGCGCCCCTTCTGGAGTTGACTTAGTAAGAAACGGCGTTTCCACATCAATAAATTCTAACTCATCCAAGTAATTGCGGATAGAATGTGTTACCTTAGCTCGCAATTTCAAATTTGCCAACATTTCAGGACGACGAAGGTCTAAATAACGGTAACGGAGACGGGTATCATCATTCGCTTCAATACCGTCTTTGATCTCAAATGGAGTCGTTTTGGCCGTATTGAGAACTGTCAGATTCTCCACGTGTAGTTCAACAGATCCCGTTGCCAATTTATCATTCGCCTGCGTACGGGCTTCTACTTTTCCAGTCACTTCAATCACATATTCGCTTCGTAAACTTTCAGCGATTTCCATGACTTCTTTAGCCACATTTTCAGGATTGATAACTAGCTGCATGATGCCTTCACGGTCGCGCAAATCAATGAAAATCAACCCTCCCAAGTCACGACGACGGGACACCCAACCTTTCAAAGTGATTTCTTGACCAACATGTTCACTACGAACACGCCCAGCATACATTGAACGTTTCATTTTTATTCTCCAAACTTTTAATTCTTTTACTATTTTACCACAAAAGCGATGAAAAAGAAGACATGCTTTTCAAAATCTTCATATCTTAACGTAATATTTCACAAAAGAAGATGACGACTCACCTCTTACTTTCTTTGTCATATAATTCAGGATGCAAAACCTTGACCACATAACTTGATGCTAAGCGCAATAGCCCTGCTGCTAAGCCAAAAATCGGTGCTAAAAACCGAAAAAAGAAATCCCCTCTTACAAAATAGGCAATTCCTCCTATAATCAAAAAAACAATTAGAAACTGAATTACAGACGGAATGATTATTTTTTTCATTGTTCTCTCCACTTCTACTTCAACGTTCTACTATGTTATGAGAAAAAAAGCCATTTGACTGGCCTTCTCCCTTTTTAAATTAAAACCCCAGTTGTTCAAAAATTGTTTGAAAATCTTCTTGGATCTGATTTAAATCAACCGTTAATTCTTCACGAGTGTGATTGTTTTTGACGGTAACTTGGTTACTTTCAATTTCACTTTCGCCAAGAGTTATCAACACTTTAGCAGAAAAAGTATCTGCTGACTTGAATTGCGCTTTCAACTTACGGTTTAAATAATCACGTTCAGCTGTAAATCCTTGCTTACGAAGTGCTTGTACAATTTCCAACGCTTTGTTATTAGCACCTTCTCCCAAAACTGCAACATAAACGTCTAAGCTATCCTCCAGCGGCAATGCCACACCCTGCTTTTCAAGAACAAGAAGCAGGCGCTCCACGCCCATTCCAAAGCCAAAACCAGCCGTCTCTGGGCCACCAAAATAAGCAACAAGGCTATCATAGCGACCACCTGCACAGATTGTCAATTCATTGCCCGCCACATCTGCAGTAAATTCAAAAATCGTATGATTGTAATAATCCAATCCACGAACCATGTTGGTATTGATAACATAAGGAATTTTTAGTGATTCCAACATCGAACGCACAGCTTGAAAATGAGTTTGGCTTTCTTCATCTAGATAATCCAGGATAGAGGGTGCATTTTCAACAGCAAGTTTATCTTCTTTTTCCTTACTGTCTAGCACACGGAGAGGATTTTCTTCCAGACGACGCTGGCTATCTTTAGAAAGACTGTCTTTCAGCGGCGTCAAATAATCAATCAATGCTTGACGGTAAGCGGCGCGACTCTCTGCATTCCCCAAACTATTCAACTGCAACGTTACACCTTGAATACCAATTTCATTGAAAAATTGAGCTGCCATGGCGATTGTCTCCACATCAGTCGCAGGATTGTTGGATCCAAAACACTCTACACCAATCTGATGAAACTCACGCAAACGTCCAGCCTGAGGACGCTCATAACGAAACATAGAGCCCATATAATAAAGTTTCACCGGCTTTTGGACTTCTGGTGCAAAGAGCTTATTTTCCACATAAGAACGTACAACTGGTGCTGTTCCTTCTGGGCGTAATGTGATATGACGGTCGCCTTTGTCATAAAAATCATACATTTCTTTGGTTACAATGTCAGTCGTGTCTCCAACAGAACGACTAATCACTTCATAATGCTCAAATAGCGGGGTGCGAATTTCTGCGTAATGATATTTTTTAAACGTTTTGCGAGCAAATTCTTCTACATATTGCCATTTGACAGACTCTTGAGGGAGAATATCCTGAGTCCCTTTGGGTTTTTGTAATTTCATAGCTTTCCTCTTCATTCATATAATATAATTATTTTACCACAAGTAACAGATTTTGAGGACTGTTTCGGTATATTTTCTCTAAAAAGCTAGCATGCTCTGCTATTTTCCAAAAAGTAAAAGAAAATCTGTCAAGTAACTTTACTTTACAAAATTTTTTTGATATACTATTACAGTTGATGAAAATCAAAGAGATTGAATCGAACTTATATTAAAAGGAGAATAAAGAAAATGGCAGTACCTGCACGTCGCACTTCAAAAGCGAAGAAAAACAAACGCCGCACTCACTACAAAATTACAGCTCCATCTGTACATTTTGACGAAACTACCGGAGATTACTCACGTTCTCACCGTGTATCCCTCAAAGGATACTACAAAGGACGTAAAATCGCCAAAGCTGCAGCAGCAGAATAATAGAAGGGAGCTACCATGCGCGTAAATATCACACTTGAACACAAAGCATCTGGTGAACGCTTGTACCTTACTTCTAAAAACAAACGTAACACTCCAGACCGTCTTCAATTGAAGAAATACTCACCAAAATTACGTAAACATGTAGTGTTTACAGAAGTTAAATAAGGTTTCATTACATTTCAGTACATGCTAAAAACCTTGATTTCATGCGATTTTTGAAATATTGAATTTCATTACAAATCATTTGAAATCAGTTCTATGGCAACCTTTTTTGAAATAAAAAAGAAAGTCAACAATCGAAGAATGAGAAGTCCTAGAAGATTCTTAGGGCTTTTTTCATTCCTAAAAATAAGTAGAATAGCATAGTCTTTTCAATCATTTGTGGAATATAAAAATCTTCCTACACCATGTAAGAAGATTTTTCTTTTTTTACTTGCTTATCCAAGAGCTATGAATAAGCTCATTGATTGGGTGACTATATTTTGCATAATTGTAATGATAGTGATTAGAAGCTCTAGATAGAACATCCCCTGTTTTCTGGTCAGGTTGGACATATTTCTCAAATTCTGCAATAGGAATTATAAATAATTCAAGCCCCTTAATCTCATTATCTGAAACTTTACTTATTCCATAAGCAATACAATCAATATACTTTTCATTATGGTATTTTTGGAATTTCTTAACAGAATCATAGTTTGCTTCAACTGTAGTGGTTTCAGAATCTATCGGAATTGTTCTAGTTACTGGTAAAATTCTAAATTTTTCTTTACCTTTTGTTGCTTCCAAATAATTTCCTTGATTCATTACAGCAAAACCTCTAATGGATAAATTATATCTGATAAATTATTTTAAAAATTTTCTTGTGTTACTCATTTTCCTATCCTCTTCTATGTTTTCCTTTATATCCCAATCCTAGACCTACTAGCAGGCTAAGTCCTAGTAAACCAAGTATAGATCTTTTTGAGCCTGTGTTTGGTAGCTGCTTGCTTCTTTCAACCCGTGAATAAGTTACAGGAACTACCTTAGAGTTAGTAGGCACTTCTTTAACCGCTGCATCAATAACATCTACAACATTACCGTTAGCATCAAGGACTTCTTTAGGTTGACCTCCATTTTTACGGATTTCATCAGCCTTATTTTTCAAATCTTGCAAACGTTTAGCATCAGCTTCAGCCTTGTCTTGTTTATCTTTAAATTTAGCTAATTCATTGTACTTAGCAACCTTTTCTTTAGCTGTTGCTTGCAACTTAGCAAGTGCTTCTTTAGCAGTTTCAAGCTCTGCACGAGCTGCTGCTGCCTTAGTTTGAGCTTCTGCAAGTTTAGCATTAAGTTCTTTAAGTACAACTGGTTTGTTAGTTAAAGCTGTTTCAAGGTCTTGAGCCTTTTTATTAGCTTCATCAGCAAGAACTTTTACTTTGTCACGGTTAGCTGTCGCAGACTCAACAGCCTGCTTAGCTACCCCATTAGCTTTGGTAAGCACTTCTAGTTCTTCCTTAGCTTGAGAAAGAGCTTGTTGAGCTTTTAAGTTTTCTGATTTAGCTTTTACAAGTTCAGCCTGAGCCTTAGAAAGAGCATTGGCTTTATCAACCGCACTAGCCTTAGCTACTGCAAGAGTTTCCTTAGCAGATTGCAATGATGCCTTATCTGAGCATCTACTACCGCTTTTTCAAGAGCGGGAATATCAACACTACCTGATTGCAAATCAGAAAGTTGTTTTTGAGCATCTGCTAAAGTTTTTGTAGCAGTATCGTAGTTAGTTTGAGCATCAGCAAGCTTAGCTTTAGCGTCTTGGTCTGCCTTAACAGCGTTGTCGTAAGTTGCTTAAGCCTTAGCTACTTCCTGTTCGTTTACGATTGTTTTCGTTTCCGTTTTCTTAACAGTTGGGGAAAGTACAAATGTTGCAATGAAACTATTAGGATAACCCTGATCATACTCAAAGGCTAAAGATACCCCTACGTTTGTTTTTTCTGAACCTTTCAAACCAAGCATATACATATACTTTTTGATAAGCTTATTATATCAAAGATTTGTCCTTCTTTAATACATTCTAACAATTCTTCCTTATATCCTAAAATAACACAAATCTATATTTTTTAGGAATCGCAAGAATTTATAAAAGATTTTCAACAATCATTAAAAAGAAAGCATACAAACAAAGAGTTTAAAACATAAACATCTGTCTTAAACTCTCTGCCCCTCACTGTTGCTCACCAATACAGCATTCTTCATGCTCATCTAAACTTTCGTCTGTCTGAATGGTTACTTTTGTAATTCCATACATTTTGAGATGTTGGCGAATGCGCTGCTGAGTTTCTGCTTGTTGTTCGAGATGTTTCATGCAAATATGAATCATCGCAAATTTTTCTAGCCCATCGGTTGTCCAAACATTTAGCTGAGTGATTGTTTGGATATTCTCGATTGTTTGAATCTCTGCATAAAGATCATTCAAGTTCACATCACTCGGTACGTGATCAAGAAAGATTTGAACATTTTCCCAAAACTTTGGCAGTGCTTTACTCAAGATAAAAGTCGAAATGATGAGCGAAAGCAATGGGTCAAGGAAATACCAGTTTGTAAAGCGAAGAATAAAGGATACGAAGATTACAGCCAACCAGCCTAAAATATCTTCTAAGAAATGCAGACTCAGAATGGATTCATTGTGTGTATGTCCATGGCTAACCACTCTGCTGGCTGCAAAGTTGATTACAATTGCAAAAATTCCTAAGACAAGCATACCGTCGTAGTTCACCCGTTCAGGCGCAAACAGCTTGGGAACATTTTCAACCAGAATGAGAATAGATCCCACTATCAAAATGGTAGAGGTCAACATAGCCCCCAGCAAACTATACCGTTTATACCCTAGTGTGTATTTCTTATCATCTCGTCTGTTGGAAATTTTTTCAAAAAACGCCGACAAGCCAATCGCTAAGGCATCTCCTGTATCATGTACCGCATCTGCCAGTACAGCACTGGAGTTAAATAGAGCTCCAAAGATAAATTCAATAATCGCAAACGAAAAATTTAACAGAAATGCAATCCAGACATTTTTACTTGATTTCATTATTGTCTCCTTCTAATCGCACATTGAGATTTGATTTTATTTATTATATAATGTATTCAAAACAAAACACTTTGTTCAATTATATTATCTACTATTTTAACGGAGGAAACAAGAAACAAATCTAATGCTTCGTTTGATAGTGTACATTTAAGGAGATTTGTTCGGAAACGATGGATAGACGAGTTAAAAAATCACGCGCAGCCATTTATCAGGCTTTTCTCACTCTTTTGAATCAAAAAAGCTATGAGTCCCTCACAGTTCAAGAAATCATTGACCTTGCAGATGTCGGTCGGTCGACTTTCTATGCTCATTTTGAGACAAAAGAGGCACTACTTGAAGAAATGTGCCAAGATTTGTTCCAGCATACGTTTGTTGAGCGCTACCAAGCAAGCGAACTTTTTGACGCAACAGCTCATATTTTTTACCATTTCAGGAAAAACCAAGATAAAATAGCCACTTTATTATTGTCTAAAAATATTTATTTTATCAATCGTTTAAAATTAGAACTAGAGCATTATCTTTTTCCTCTCATTCGTGAGAAGCTATTGGCACAAAAGTCTGATTTACCAGAACCATTTTTAAAAAACTATGTCACGACAACTTTTATCGAAACGGTTACTTGGTGGTTGGGACAACGAAATAAAATCGATGAAGCCACTATTACAGCCTACTATCTTGAGCTAATGCACTAATATAGGGCTATAATTTTGACTATCTCTATGGTATAATTTTTTTTAAGAACCCTTCTAGGAGAATTTATGAAAAAACAACATTCTATCTTTTTATTACCAGGAATTATCATGGTGGGTGTCGCTTTGCGGACACCCTTTACAACGCTTCCAACTGTCTTAACAGACATTGCCAACGGGCTTCATGTTTCAGTTAGTTCCCTCGGTCTTTTGACCAGTCTGCCCTTAATCATGTTTGCTCTATGCTCTTCATTTTCGGCGCGTTTAGCGAGCAAAATTGGGCTCGAACGGCTTTTTACTCTCGTCCTTGCTCTGCTTACCATTGGCTCTTTGATTCGGATTTTTAATCTACCACTTCTTTATGTGGGGACGATTCTCATTGGAGTTTCCATTGCAGTACTTAATGTTTTACTTCCAAGTGTCATCCAAGCCAATCAACCGCATCGGATTGGACTCTTGACAACCATGTATGTAACCTCTATGGGGCTATCAACCGCTATTGCTTCTTCTATTGCAGTGCCGATAACAAAAGCAACTTCATGGCAAGGTCTTGTCCTTTTTTTGACAATGGTTTGTCTTTTAGCATTTTTGATTTGGCTACCAAACACATCTTATAACCATTTCTTAGTGAACAAAAATAAAGAGCACCAAGGTAGCTCTATCTGGAAAAATAAAAAAGTTTGGGCTATTATTATTTTTGGTGGCTTGCAATCATTGCTTTTTTATACTTGCCTAACCTGGCTACCAACTATGGCAATACAAGCCGGCATTTCAAATGCTTCTGCTGGAGTTTTAGCCTCTGTCTTTAACTTGATTAGTCTACCTTTTTCAATGACCATTCCTAGCTTGACAACACGGCTATCTCCTCGTCATCGTATGATAATGTTAGCAATTATCTCTGCTGCAGGTGTCTTTGGCATTAGCATGCTCTTAATTCAAACGAATGATTTCTTTTATTGGCTTATTGCCAATATCCTCATTGGGTCAGCTGTGAGTGCTCTTTTCCCATATCTTATGGTTACTTTTTCAACAAAAACGAGTAGCCCTGAACAAACTGCTCAGCTATCTGGCTTAGCACAAACAGGTGGTTATTTACTAGCTGCTTTTGGACCAGCTCTATTTGGTTATAGTGCCGATTTCTTCCATTCTTGGCTACCTGCTGTATGTGTCTTGCTCATTCTTACAATCATTATGATTATTGCCCTCTTTTATGTAGAGAAATCTGATAAAATTTTATAAAAATCAAAAACAGAATGGAGAGTGAACCTTTTTCAGTTGTTGGACTCTTTTCTCCACTCTGTTTTTTTAATTATCTATTTTCCATGTCTTAGCATCTGGCAGTAAACCTACCTTCGAAATTTTAGAAACATGCCGATTGCCCATAACATAAAAGCCTAGAGGCGCAGCTCGCCATTCATCTGTACAGGTCACGCCAATTCGAGAGCGCGAGCCAATTTGAAACGGGACAGCATTTCCTACCAATTGCAATCTTGAAGTGGTCAAACCTTGACCATCAAATTCCTTGGTAATCCCTGCAAATTTGGTTAATTTTCCTGGGCCGTTGGCAAGCAATGTCCCGTCTGGCAATTCCAAGGCTCGAATCAAGACAGCTTCTGCGACATTCTCAGCTCTTGTGACTAGATTCAACATTTGATGTCCGTAGATTTGATAGACATACCAGTGTCCAGCAGATAAATACATAGACTCGTTTTTCGATGTTCGTTTGCCATGCGCACTATGACAAGCACTATCTTTAGCTCCCAAATAGGCTTCTGTCTCAACAATTCGTCCCAACACTTGTCCGTCTAAGCACAATTGCATACCTAACAAGGACTTAGCCGTTGCGACTGTATCTGTCTGCATGATGTGTTTAAATTCTTTTGATAACATGATTTCATTATAACATGAATTCCATACAAAAAAGCAATCGAGAAAGACTGCTTTTTTGTTTAGGGGATTATGATGAAAAAAGTTTTTTTAGGATTAGTTATAATATACCTTGTTTTGCTTAAATTTGTCTTAATAGAAAACAGTTAAACCGCTTTCAAAAATTCTTTTTTGTGTTAAAATAATAACAAAGAAGAAAAATGAACATTCTGATTATCACCCCACAATGATATCATGCTTATAAGGAAGAAATTTTATGAACAAACGACCTATCCGCCTTATCATAAGCGATATTGACGGTACTATTTTAAATGACCAACACCAAGTTGATTATCAGCTAAAAACACAGCTTCCTCTTTTGCAGGAAAAAGGAATCCCTTTTGTGTTGGCATCTGCACGTTCACCACTTGGCATGGAGCCAATCGCACAGCAGCTTGGTCTCATTGACAATCCATTGGCTTGCTACAATGGTGCTCTTGTCATCAATGGAAATCCTCAGAATTATGATATTTTAATGGAACACGCTTTGGATAAAAAAGAAGTTCGTTGTCTGCTAGAGCTCGTCCAAGAGAAGTTTCCAGCTGTAGCTATCAATCTCTATTCAGGAAAGGATTGGTTTGCTGAACAGATTGACAAATGGGTTCAGGAAGAAGCAGATATTACCGGTGAAAATCTTATCCTTCAATCTCTAGTCTCTGTTGTAGAAGGGCGTGCTTCTATTCACAAACTTCTTCTGATAGGTGAAGCAGTCATCATCCAAAATCTTCACGACTATCTGCAAAACACAGATTTTTCTAAAACAGCCTTTTATCTTTCAAAAGAGAATTATCTAGAAGTTACAGCTAAACAGGTTTCTAAGGAAAATGCTCTTCAAGAGATTGCTCATTTTTACCAAATCCCTCTCCAGCAAGTCATGGCAATCGGTGATAACTTCAACGATCTCCCCATGCTGAAATTGGCCGGATTAGGAGTGGCTATGGGAAATGCTCCTAAAGCAGTCAAAGAGCAAGCTACTATAGTCACTCTGACAAACAATGAGGGAGGAGTTGCTCAAGCAATAGAGCAATACGTCTTGGATTAACAGCTATCTTTCCAAAATACAATAGAAAAATGAACGGATTCATAAAATTCTCTAGTTCTCCATATAAAAAAACACGGACAAGCAAACTAGCAACCAACTAGTTAAAATCTTTGTTCGTGTTTTCTTTTTCTTATTTAAAATTCTCAATTGCTCCGTCATAATTTGCCCATTCTTTGCTGAAGAATCGATCATTCATCCGGTAAGTCGGAGCAGGCTTTGGATTGGAAATAAAAGGATTGACAGCCTTATCAAACGCCAGCCAGCCAAGCCAGCCCATGTGAATGGTGTCCTGCATAAAATAAGGTTTCCCACCATCGTTTGAAAAGTCTGCAATATTGGTAAAACCTTGGCTTTCCAACTGATAACGAATTTTCTTCACCGCTTGTTGGTACTTTTCTTGACTCAAACCAGTATAGGCCATCCACTTTGCATTGACAGGGGGAATAACAAAGATTGGATTCGTTTTTGACTTTGCAAATTGCTTCAAAACAAGCTGTAAGTCATTATACTCAGGAGACTTGACATAGGATAGCTTTCCCTGCGCACCTTTGAGCTTCTTTAAATGCTTTCGCAAACGGCGACGATAGAACTTATTATCAATTCCCAAGTTATTATTGTTAGTATTTTTTTGCGCATCTTTAATAGCAAATTTTTCTAAATCCTCGTAGGAAAATTTATTTGGTAAACGCTTGACTTGAGGCTGAACCAATTTTTCATAATTTGCATTGCGTTCGGCAAATAGTGAGCTAAAAAGAGCATCCTCCCGCTGATTCAAACGACTAATAAGACGAATATATTGCTTGTCAAAATTTGACAGTTTCTGATTAGCAGCGACTTTTTTTACATTGTCTTTCATAGCCACTGTCGGATACAGTTGTAAGAGACGCTTAGCCGCATACTGAGCAGCAATATCTCCTTCTTGCTGACGCAAGAAACTGGTCAATTGATCACTATTAAAATATTGTTGAAATGCTGCTGGACTGTAGCCTTTTTTGGTAAACCATTGAGGAGAAACAACATACACGACTGTTTTATTTTTCAGTTGAGGAAGCAGCTGCTGCATACCAAAATATTGTGTAAGAGATGCTGCTGCCCGTTGCCCCAAAAAATACGGACGGTAATTGCGGTTGTATTTTTCTGACAAAACCGCAGGATGCATGCTGTCAAAGCGCAGCCATTCACTTGAACCAAAGTAAGGAACAAAGCGGTGCTTTTTATCTGTCAAAGTACGTACTTTTTGTATTCTTCCCTTGAAACTTCCCGCCGTCAAAGTAACGGCTGAGCGCTTTTCAGCTTGGTAATCATGTTGTTGCTTGGTTGGGTAGAAAAATAGTAAAGCCACCACCATCAAAAAGGCGCAGAAAACTGGGCCTAAAATGAGCCACAATCGTTTAAGCATTGCGAAGCTCCGTTACACCTTCAATAATTTTATTAGCCGTATTCCAATCATCGCGACCAAATTCTGATACTGGAACATGAATATCAAAGCGATTTTCTAACTCAACAATCAATTCAACTGTTCCCATACTATCCAGAACGCCTGCATCAAACAAATCTTCGTCCATCATGTCTGATACATCTTCCATAAATAAATCATCAATAATTTCTAATACTTCTGCTTTTACGTCCATTAGAGAACTCCTTTTTTATTTTTTAAACCATAAGTCATTCAAAAATCCTGAGAAGATTAAGAATGAAAACATTACAACATTAAAGGTGATAAACATCCCCACTGCTTGTGTCCATTTGTTATCTGGTAATGGTGGCAAATTCTTCTTTTTCCGCTCTTTATTGATGGTCTTTTTCTTCCGCACCCAAGCGTCATTGATAACGAGTCCTAGACCATGAAAAAGTCCATAAGCAATATAATACCAAGTCACACCGTGCCAAAAACCCATGACCAACATGTTGATGGTATAAGCCACGCTTGAAGTGGTATTCCGATTTTTAAAAATTTTATTTCGGATAAGTACTGTGACCAACCGCATAAATACAAAGTCACGGAACCAAAAAGACAGACTCATGTGCCAACGATTCCAAAACTCTTTCAAATCGTGCGAAACGAAAGGTTTATTAAAGTTAATCGGACTTTTAATGCCCATTAGATTGGAAATAGCGAGGGCAAACATGGAATAACCCGCAAAGTCAAAAAATAAATCCAATCCAAATACATACATCACTCCTAGAGTTGGCAGGTTGAAGATACCACCCATTTGCACTGCATATTGCTTGAGAGGAGGCAAAATCATTGAGCCTAAAATATGTGCCAGAATAAACTTGTATAAGAAACCAAGCATTATGTATTGAACGGATTGCTCCAACATATCTAGCAGTTCATCACGCTCAGGGATATTTTCATAATCTTGATTGAACCGCTTAAAACGATCAATCGGCCCACTTGAAAAAGTTGGCATAAAGAGCATGAAACGTAGAAATTCCCATAAGCTAAAGTCTTTTAGAACACCATCCCGCAGCTCAATCATCATTCCTACTGAACGGAAAGTTAAGTAGGAAATTCCTAAAAAGCCTAAGAGTGATTGATGTCCATCAATCGCCGGCGTCACTTTTACAAGGAAAAGCGGCAAGATAGAGAGAGCAATGTGCAAGTAGAATATCCACTTGCTGTCTCTTGCTTTTCGATAAATTTTGTAAGACCAAACCCAAATCATCTGCCAAATAACGTAAAACAGTAGCGCATAAATTTGCGTTAACTTCGGTCCAGTCAGCATAAAAATGATAAAAGCAAAGCTGACCAGAGCTTCATAAATGGGAAATCTTTTTTTGAAGAATAAACCAACAAAGATTGGCAAAACGGCTAAAATGATATAAACAAAATACTGCGGATCCCCGTACGGTTCCAAGTGAGGAAGCTGTCTTATGAAATCCATCATCGGTTGTTGACCTCGCTAATCAAACCCTTAATATCAATCTTACCATTTGGTGTCAATGGCAAGGAATCCCGATAAAGGAATTTGGAAGGCATCATATAAGACATCATAATATCTTGCAAATCTTCTTTGATAGCTTTGGTGATGTCAATTTCACGCTCAAATTGTTCCTTAACCCCGTCCTTCAGGATGACATAGGCTAGAAGGTTTTGTACTTTATGATCTTTATTGTAACGCGGTACAGCCACAGCTGAGTCCACATATTGAGACTTGTTCAGGTTTTGGGAAACATCTTCTAATTCAATACGAAAACCATTGAACTTGATTTGGAAATCCATACGACCGCCATAAAGCAGTAAACCTTCATCTGTCATAGTACCAACATCACCTGTATGATAAGCTGGTAATCCTTCAAACTCAAAAAATGCTTCGGCTGTTTTCTCTGGATTGTTCATATAACCTTTTGATACAGCTGGTCCAGATATAATGATTTCTCCTTGCTCACCATTTGGCAATTTGTTTCCGTCTTCATCAATCACAAAAGTTGGAGAATCCGCTTTGGTATAGCCAATCGGCAAGCGTTTCATATTTGTCAGCATATCATCCGTTATAGCAACGGCAGATAGAGCCACAGTTGCTTCTGTCGGACCGTAAGCATTGATAATACGTGCATTTGGAAAACGGTCACGCAATTTTTGAGCCGTTTTAACCGTCAATTCTTCCCCATCAAAGTAGAAATGTGTAATGCCTGGCATTTTTTCAGCATTGAAATCTTCAGACAGCATTGCCATGTCTGCAAAAGACGGCGTGGATGTCCAAATAGCGATTGGCAAGTTCAAAATAGTCTCAAATAGCTGCTTGAAATCTTGCGTAATGGCAGACGGAACTGCAAAAAGTGTTCCTCCAAGTGCCAAGGTTGGCGCCCAGTACATAACCGATAAGTCAAAAGAATAAGGTGGCTGCGCCAACATTTGCGGACGAGCTGGAGTCGCAAATTCCTTATCTGTAATCATCCAGTTGGTAAAACTGAGCAAATTATCGTGCGAGATTTGCACACCCTTTGGCTTTCCAGTCGTTCCTGAAGTGAAGATGATATAGTAATTATCATCCCCTTTAACAGAATGTGTAAGCTGGTAAGGCTTTTTTTCTGCAAAAGCAGTTTGAACTGCTGCCAAGTCAAGAATTGGTATGTTCACATCTTTCAGCGGAAAGTCATTGATTGCAATGATGAGACTAGGCTGTGCCACTTCCACAATCGCTGTCACGCGCTCCAGAGCTGAATGACTATCAATCGGAATATAAGCATGCCCTGACTTCGTCAAAGCTACAAAGGTTGCCAGCATGTCGTATTCTTGCCCACCAAACACCACCACTGGTGATTTCTCAGGAAGCGCAAGGCTATCAATCTTTGCAGCAAGGGAATCTGAGTCCACTTTCAAATCATGATAAGTATGAACTTCTCCGAGAACATTGTAAACTGGAAAATCTGGTTGAGACTGAGCAAAATACTCAATCGTTTCAATCATGTCGTTAATTACTGAATTGGTCACAGTCTGCTCCTAAAATTCATTATAGATAAAACCACCTTGGCCTTGACCAAGATAATTAAAGAAATAAAGCAACGCTAGAAATATCACAAAATAAAGCAGCGTCTGTCCAAGAAATTTAAAAATTATTTTATGTTTTTTCATCATATTCATCACTTTTGTCTTACTTCTAGATAAGACTTAATATATTTTACCATTTTCTAACGCTATTTTTCAATACAAAACATTCTTTAATTGAGGAATTAAGCTAGAATTAAGGTTTATTTACAACAAACCTAGGGAAATCACAGATGTGCTGTCTCAAAAAACTAGAAAAGAAAATAGTTTTAGACTTACATTTTAAAAATATATAAAAATTTTATATATTTTCTTGACTTTGAAAGTGAAAAGCACTATACTATGTATAGAAAAATTATATATAAAAATATTATACATAGGAGGTGGCTCATGTATTTTCCAACATCTTCTACCCTAATTGAATTTCTCATTCTAGCGATTTTGGAAAGTGAAGATTCCTATGGCTATGAGATTAGCCAAACGATTAAATTGATTGCCAATATCAAGGAATCAACCTTATATCCTATTTTAAAAAAGTTAGAAAAGAATCGTTACTTAACAACTTACTCGCAAGAATATCAAGGTCGAAAACGGAAGTATTACTCCCTTACTCCAGAGGGACGAAAGCAGTTAAACACCCTTAAAAGGGAGTGGAAGTTATATACAGCGACAGTCAACGGTATCATAGAAGGGGGCATTCGCCATGACAAAAACTGACTATTTAGCCGCACTAGAGAAATACTTGAAAACATTGCCAGAAGCAGATTATAAAGAAGCAATGGATTATTTTACGGAATACTTTGAAGAAGCCGGACCTGAAAATGAAGCACAAGTCATTGAGGAGTTGGGAGATCCCAAAGACGCAGCCGAAGAGATTATTCGCTCACTTTCAGCAAATCAAGCAGAAGAAACGTCAACTCGTCCTCAACACCAGTCATCTGCACACAATCACCAATCATATACCGACAATGCTTATATCTTTGAAGACTATGCAACAATCTCTGAATTACATATTGATGTCACCACGCAAGATATTCTGATTGAGCCTTCACCTGATGATTTTTTCCACATCAAATACTATAATGGAAAAGGCAACAATCAAATCATTTCTACTGTTCAAAACGAGAAGTGGCACATTACAGAAAAAGGAGCAGCAAACCCTAGTGGTTTGAACTGGGTTATTCATGTCATGAAAAATGGTTTAGATCGTCATCCCATTTGCATTCAAATCCCGAATGGCAAGATTCTTCAATCATCCTCACTTCAAGCAACTTCTGGCGATGTAGCTGTATCTCATCTTCAAACACAAAAAGGAATGATTGAGCTTTCAAGTGGCGATCTGACTATGCGGCATTGCCATTTGCAACAAACCAATGTTACCCTTATCAGTGGTGATATTCATCTAGCGCATGTCAAGTTGACGGATTGTAAGCTGTCTCTCGTGTCAGGGGATTTCGATACGCATTCTTTAGAAATTGCTGGTAAAACTTCTATTCAAACGACAAGCGGAGATATTTCACTTCATCTGCTGCACCATGATTTTAGCTATGATATTGAAACGGTACATGGAGATATTTCTATTTCTGAGCAGCTCCAGCCAAGCCACCAAATTGTTGGCAACACAATCCGTCATAAAGTATCAACTTCTACAGATTCTCTTGCTATCCAAGCTGTCAGCGGAGACATCAATCTTTATTAGAGGTTCAGCATGAAACAGATTGATTGGTTATTCTTTGATGTTGGCTCAACTTTGGTAAATGAAGAGAAAGCCTATCAAGAGCGGATTAAACAGGCTCTTGCTGATACTAATATTTCTTATTCAGCATTTTATCAAACTATGATTCACTATTTTAAGGAAAACAAAAAGGGCGATGGGGAAGCTCTGAACGATTGTGGTCTGAAGCGTCCGTCTTGGAGATCTGATTTAGAGGTGCTGTATCCTGACTGCAAGCAAGTGCTGAAAACTCTCACCAGCACTACAAGATTGGGATTATTGCCAACCAGTTACCGAACTTGCAAGCAAGATTGGGAAGATTTGGTATTGATTCTTGGATTGATCTGGTGATTTCCTCTGCCGATGTTGGCTTGGCAAAACCTGATCTCGCTATTTTTGAGTTAGCTCTCCAACAAGCGAACTGTTTGGCTGAAGGCGCTGTGATGATTGGCGACCGTTTGTATAATGATATTCTTTCGGCTAAACAACTTGGAATGCAAACCATTTGGATCCGACAGAGATTTAGCCGCTTGACCCACGTAACGAATCCAGCAGAAGCACCAGATTGGACTGTTGATAATTTGATAGAGATTCTAGAGATTTTAGGCTGAGCATGCAAAAAAACTAGAGTTGTTTCGCTCTAGTTTTTTTAACGTTATCAACTTTATTATATCATAAATTTTCCTTCAAAAATAGACTTGTTTCTTCTTATTTTTGTGATACATTGAAAGTGAAAAAAGGGGAGTTCTTTAAGCAGTTCGTCAGAAGGGAGGATTTATAATTAGAGCTGTAGTTTTATCAATTTGATTTTATAAAAAGGAGGAAACACTATGAGGCGTTTAGGTTTAATGTTTATTAGCTTTTTAAGTTTCTTAGTTCTAGTCTTTGGCATTGGAACGACTGTAAAAGCTGATGAAACTACTGTTAAAAATTTTGATGTTGTAACAGTTACTAAAGATGAAATCTTAGCCAATTATGTTAGTAATACAGGCGTTAGTTTTGCAGAAGCTGAACGTACTTTATTCCCCAATAAGAGCACTTCTCAAGCTAGAAATGCTCAGCTAAATGAAGAAACTTCATATGTAGTGTTACGTGGTGCTACATATCAAGATGATACGTTAATTTCTTATATTCCAAATAATGCAGGACATGTCTATTTTTATTGTGAAGTTAGTAAAAGCGGTTGGTTTAGAGGAATAAAACGAATTGTTTATGCAGGTTATTATTCTGGAAGTTTAATATTCCAAGGAAATTTTCAATACGCTTTACCCGATGCCAATAGAATACACTTTACTTTAAACGGTCATTTGTATAGAAATACATCAACAACCACTTCAATCGGAGCTGGAATTGGTATTGGTCAGGTTGGTAGCTTTAATGTCGGAGTTGCTGATACATCTAGTTACCACAGTCCATTATATTATCATGGAAATAGGAGTTATTAAGTATGAAAAAAAAGATTGTTATTTTTCAAGCTATTTGGTTTGTTTGTTCCCCTTTCATTTCTTTATTTATTTGTAGAAATATGCCAATTATACGTGATTTATTATTTCATATATTTTTCTTAGTTTTAATTCTATCACAATGGTTAGCGATTAAAACACTATCACACCTTGACGATTAAGCAAAGGTCAAACGAAAGAGGTTGGGTTTCCCCAGCCTCTTTTGTCTATCATCACCGTCCGCCAGGACCTCCGCCCATGCCGTTTCCATTTTGGGTAGTCAGGCTAGCTGTTGCGGTCGTAGATTGTCCATTGACTGTAATGGTGTAGCTTTCACCGTCTTTGATAGCAGCTGAGCTAGCGAGAACGGATTGGAAATTTTTAGCAGCGGTATAGCTGAGGATTCCTTTGCCTGACGAATCGGTAATCGTCACCTTGTCTCCAGCACTGCCTGATACATTCGCAAGGATGGAAGCTTGTTTGGAATTTGATCCAAAGCCCATTGCCATGCCATTGCTGCCGACCATTACAACGGTTCCGCCAGTAATGGTGCCATTGCCGTCATAGTCAAGAGCACCATTGCCACCATTTGTCGGCCCGTCCACATAGACTTCTCCACCTGAAATGGTCAAATCTCCGTTAGAATCCAAGCCGTCACCTTGGGCATTAACCTTGACCTTACCACCTGTGATGGTCAGACTGACACCAGCAGTCGCTTGCCCTGGAGCGCTCTCGCTGCTGCTACCGTCTGCTGCATTGATTCCATCGTCATTGGCTGTCAGGTCTAAATCCCCACCGTTAATGGTGACGGTTTTGCCTTCTAGCGCTTCTTCGCTCTTTTCAACCTTAATTGTACCGCCGTCAATAAGAGCCGTATTAGAAGCGTGAATACCATCATCTCCAGCGTTAATGGTAATCTTTCCAGATTGGATATAGAAATTGCCTAGCGATGTGTCTTCATCATTGTCCGCATGAATGGCGTCTTCCGTTGCGGTCAAATTCATTGTCGCGTCTTTAATATTGATTGCGTCATTCGCTGAAAGAGCGTTTTTATAACCTTTAATCGTGTAGGTTCCGCCTGTAATGCGCAAATCATCATTGGACTCAATAGCATTGCCATAATTGCCTTCGACCGTCAGACTACCAGAACCATTGAAAGTGAGGTCGTCCTTGCTGTAAATCGTAGCGTCATAGTCTGTATTCTTGTGATTAGCAGAATCCGAAATCGTGTTCTTGCTGCCCTTTGCAAGCGTGATAAAAGTCTTATCTGCATTTTCTACGACAATAGCAGCATCTGTTCCAGTCATCCTGACCCCATTCAGTACGAGTTGAACCTTGTCTTGGTCGCCAACTTTAACGACAACTTGGACATTTTCACTTGAACCAGACAAGACATAAGTCCCAGCTTTAGTAATTGTCACCGTAGAGCCCGACACTTCTGCACCGGAACCAGAAGTCTTTGCAGATGATCCACTCAAGCTAATTTTAGTTGCTTTTGATTCATCATAAGAAGCGTCTTGGTCACGCTTGGTAAAATAATCAGATGTCTTGGTGGTTGTTGTCTTACTTGTGCTAGAAGAGCTAGTGCTGGTTGAGCTGGTGTTTGTCGCACTGCATGCCCCTAAAGCAACTGTCAATAGGATGAGTGGAATCAAACGTTTGAACTGTTTTTGTTTTGAGGCTGTTTTTTTCATGGCGGTCCTCCTTATAGTTCATTTTCTTTTGTGACATAACGGCTAATGGCAATCTCTAAATTCCCATTTCGCGTCCGCAGAGCGTCCATTAACTCTTTCTCTGTCATTGTACCATTTAATTGGATAATATACTTAATCTTGAACAGACTTCCCATATCAGACGTTTTGACATTTGCTAGTTCAACATAGTTGGTCGCCTTTTGGAAGATGTCATCAAAGACCGTCTCATAGTCCAAACTTTCTGGAATGACAACAGTCACTTGACGCATGGAATGTTTCATCTGCCCGAAATTCACCGTTTCCAGCAACAACATGACAACCGACATGATGATCGTAAAGACGCTGGCAAAGACAAGATAGCCCATACCGACAGCAATCCCAATCGTCATCGCAAGGAAAATCGCCAGCAATTCCTTAGCACCACCCGGTGCTGAACGAAAGCGAATCAAGCCGAAAGCCCCCATGACCGCAACCCCTGCACCCAGACTGCCATTGACTAGGAAAATGACAATGGCAATCAAAGTCGGCAGCATAACCAAGGTCATCATAAATGACTTGCTGTAAATGGTTTTGTATTGATAGACCTTAGCTAATATCAGCCCCAGCACAAGGGCGATACCAATCGCACCAAACATACTGGCTGGATTGACCGTTGTCCCCGTAAAGACATCACTAAATAGCTGATCGAACATGATTGATTACTCCTTTGTAGTCGGTTGTTTTCTTGTAGGCAACTCCGTATTTTGAGAAAGACTTTGGAAAAAAGTGGTGACGATCCAGAATCTCTGCCAGCCAGAGTGGATACGCCCCCGGCACCTTGATTTCCATGATGACATGGTTGTCAGGAAGAAGGTTCTTGCCGTTTTTTCCTGCCAGTAAGCTCAAATTTTTCGTTCGATAAGCGACATCATAGTCAATGGTAATCCGCACATTTGAATCTTCCAAACCTTTTAAAGAGTAGCGGTTGTAGTAGATATACATCATGGGCTGCACGCCACCGTAACGCTCACAAAGCCATTCGATTTCCTGTTTAATCTGTGAATCCTCAAGTTTAGATTCCCCCGCGAGGTATTGCTCTGCTGTCAATAACTCAGTCGCAATCCGACGTTTATACACAACCTTACGCACTTTTTTCTTGATTTCCAAAAAGACTTGGCTATCCGCTTGAGGACTGGCATCATAGGTGCGCACGCGCAATTTTTCCTTGAAATAAGGCTTCTCCAAAGACTCCCGAATCATCTGATAGGTCGGCGTGTCATAGTAAAGATTGCCAATCGTAGAATAGGCATGCTCATCTTCTACCATATACGCTTCAAACTCCTTTAGCAAATCTGCCAACGTTTCCTTTGAGATGACATACTTGGTTTCTATCCGTTGAAATTTATCTTTAAATGTTTTTTTAGCCATGAGATTGCTCTCCTTTGTCGTTCTTTATCTACGTAGTTTACGGGCAAATCCTTAAAAGAAAGCTAAAGAAAACTTAAAGAAAACAAAACACCCCCATTTTCTGGAGGTGTTTAATAGATGTCTGTAGAATGAAATAGAAAATAGAGGCTGCCGCATCTTATTCCTCGCTCTTCTCTGCTTTTTCTCTTTTGATTAGAAATGAAAGAAGAGCAATAAGTGCCCAAACTAGCAAAATCCAGTACCACACATCATGGCTATTTCTTGGACCAGAAGAGAAGAAGTGTAAAAAATACATTATCAAATACAAAGAAATATCATTATAAAATTCCCAGTTAAAATGATAACTGCCTACTGGATAGGAGCGCTTATGCGAGCGCTCTGGAACAAAGATTTGCAAAAGCAAAAATATTCCCAGCACAGTAAAATAAATCACATTGAACACATCCAATTTCACGTAAGGATCAACCAATCCAAAGAATATCAGCATGCTCAACAGATAAAACCGCCACCGAAACCAAAATTCGTTATTAAAATGAAATTTTATCATTACATCACGCTTTCTAATCTGCTGCTCGTTCCTCTTCTTCACCTTTATCTTACCACTCTGACAGACAAACTTCAAGCAAGATGAAGGAGAAATTTTAGTTGATTTCTGCTACTTTTCCTGCTTCCACTTTAGGCTCTTTCCCCTTGCGGCGAGCAAGGATATCCGCATAATATTTGCGGCTATTATTGAGCACGGAAAGTACGTTCTGGTAAAACTCATCTGATTTGACCTGACTTAAAATTTCGACATAGTCTGCCAATTGTTGGTAAGGCGTCGCTACTTCTTTGCGCAATTGCTTGACATCATAGCTCACTTTTTGCAACTTCTCTTGTGAGCGTGAAGCAAAGAGTTGCTCAAAGGCAGTGTGGCTTTCGGTCAGATTTTCAACGAATTTCCCAAGCGCTAAAGTCCCCACCTGCTCCTTATATGGGGCTGTTTTTAGCTTGTCCAGTAAGCTGACAACGAGGGCTGTTTCTTCCTCGTAATGTTTCTGATGAGCGTCTTTGTATTGGTCAAACAAGCGTTTCAAGCTGGCATAAGCTGACTTTTCCTCTTCCCGCTTGGCTGCCCGATAAGGTTTCAGCGCATCGCGAAGAGCTTGCAAATCAGCGTCGCGCAATTCGTCAGCCGCACTAATCGAAGCTGACTTTTCACTCGCCCGAATCTGACCGAGAGAGGCTTGATAAGCAGGCAAGGCTGCTTTTATCTTCTTGACGAGAGCGGTAATGACATCCTCATTTTTAAAGTCGAGCGCTTCTTTCTCCACATCATCTAAAAAACGAGTGATAAACTGCGTGAATTCCGCATGACGGAGATTACTAATCTTAAGTCCAATGAGCTTTTCTTGCTTCATACATTCCTTCTTTCCTTTTTTACTTGTCACTTAAAGCGACCGTTTCAATGACTTCTCCTTTTTCCGTCAGCGCGGCGGATGACCTCAACTACTTTTTGTTTGCTTCGTCCGCCCGGCAGAAAGTTTCCCTTACTTTTGGTTTACTCCGTCCGCCCGGCGGACGAGATAAACTACTTTTGATTCATGCTGTCCGCCGGGCGGACGAAGTGAACGACAATCAGTTTGCCTTGTCAGCTGCGCGGACGAAGTAAAATTGTCTCGCCTCACCTCATCAGCCAACGAAATCCAGAAAAATCATCTCATTTAGTATAACATGAATGGGAAATTATAGGAAATTTTCTGAAAAAGAGGATTAACCACTTTCAAAACAGTTTGAACACACAGTCCTTAATGGACGGCAGAAGCAGAAAAGGTATTTTTCTTCATCACTTTTTCTCCTTTCATCTATATGATATAATATGATGAAAAGGCATTCACAAAATGCCCACTATTTTCACATTTCATATTTTACACAAGGAGTTGCCTATGCGTTGGGATATTGGCACAGTTTACAAGACGATTCGAAAAGCAAAGGGAATCACCCAGCAAGAGATTTGCGGAGATTGGATTTCTCGCTCCAATCTTTCCAAGTTTGAAAGCAACCAATCCATTCCCAGCTATGAAACCATGGAATTTCTGCTTCACCAGATTGACATGAGCTTTGGGGAATTTGAATATATTTGTGATTATTATCATTCAAATCACAGAATGAAGATTATCTTGGAATTTAAAAATTATTTGTCTGTCGTTGAAACAGAACAATTATTGGATTTAACCAAACAGTGTGAAGACTACTTGAAAGCTCATCATGATATTCCCATTAGCAATATTTTGCGTATGGCAAATATACTAATTGAAATTAGAAAAAATAAAATCAGTAGTCAAGCACAAGTTTTAGCCCAACAGTTATGGACAGATTTAGAAAAACGAGATACTTTTTATGAAAGTGACCTAAATTTACTAAGTGTCATTCTTTATTTCTTCCCACTAGAAACTATTCAAAATATAACGGAAAAAATCTTAACCAGTCTCAACAAGTATAAGCATTACAAAGAAATTCACAGTACACAATTCTCCATTTTAGCCAACCTTTCGACCATCTACCTTTACAACAACCGCCTTGACGATTGCCAGCGTATCACCGAGATGATCTTACCGCTCGCCAAGCAAACAAAACGATACGACAAGCTCGGGTTTGCTCAGGTTCGCCTGGGTATTTGCCAAGGAGACGATGCCCTTGTCCAGAAGGGGCTCCAGTTGCTTGAGCTGACAGAAGAAACGACCTTGCTCGAAAACTTGAAAGAAGAAGTCAAACAGCATCGTACTTCCCATTTCTCTCATGTTTCACGTGGAACTTCAGCACCTTAAAGGAGACAGAGACGCCAATGACTTACAACGGATTTGTATTTTTTGATATTGACGGCACCTTGGTTGATAGCCAAGGACAAGTCCCAGCAGACAACAAAACAGCCATTGCTCAACTACGAGCCAACGGCTTTCTGCCTATTATCTGTACGGGGCGCGGGCGCGGAGAAATGGGGACGGTTCTGGAAGACGCTGGGATTCATTCCGCTATCTTGCTAAATGGCATGGAAATCCTCCATGAAAAGCAATTCCTGTTTGAAGGACGAATTGCACAAAACAGCATTCTCAAGCTCCTGCAACTGGCAAAGGAAAATGAGCATGACCTCGGTTTTTATTCGCAAGGAGAAATGCGTGTGACAGCGCTCAGTCCGACCGTTCAGCGGAATTTCTGCTATTTTCATCAAGACCTGCCCCAAGTCGGTCCGACCATTTATCAAAACCAGCCTTGTCAGATGTTGCTCATTTTTAGTGAGGAGCCTGAAAAAGACACCCAGTATCAGACAGAAATCCCTGAACTGCACTTTTTCCGTAACAGCCCCTACTCGATAGACATCACGCCGCACGGCTGTAACAAAGGCTCTGGGATTCAGCACCTGCTGACTTTGCTGGCAGACGAAGCACCGACTTACGCATTCGGAGACGGGCTCAATGACCTGACCATGTTTGAGACAGTAGATTATCCCATTGCAATGGGCAATAGCCAAACAGCCGTCAAAGAAGCAGCCACTTTCATCACGCGCTCCAATGATGAAAACGGTATTCCGTACGCCCTTGCTCACTTTGGTTTAATTTGAAAAAGAAGCTCCTGTATTCAAGATACAAGAGCTTTTAGATTAGACTAATTCTTTTTTATTTGGATTGTAAACCAAGAAACCAAGACCGACAAAGAGCAGCAGAACAACTGTCATGAAGGCAACTTGTCCACCGACTTGCCCTGTTATCGAAATTGTTTGACGCAAAGCCGAAACAGAGTAACTCATTGGCATCCAAGGATTGACATCTTGGAAAATCTTATCCGTCAATGGCAATGGGTAAGTACCCGCACTAGAGGCGAGTTGCAGCAACAACAAGATCAAGGAAATGAAAGCTCCAAGCTTGGTGTCCCACGTTACCAGAGCCGTCACCACCGCCATGAAGCACATGCTGGTCAAAAGAATGATACCAAGCGTTGCCCATTCGTGGTTTGCGGTTAAGCCAATCATGTGTACCGCACCATATACCAATAAACCTGCCAAGAGAGAAATAACGCCATTGACCTGAATACGTGCTTTCAGCCATTCCATACGTGTCTCAGGTTTCTTACCAGAAGGCAACGTGTTAAAAATGATATTGGTTGAAATCGCTGCTACAAAGAGTGCCACAGAAATCATGTATGGTGCCATACCGATACCATTTTTACCAACATGGTCTTTATCTGTTTTCTTCGTTGTTAATGGATTTGCGAGAGCTTTAGCATTGGCTTTATTGGTTGTCACCATAGATAATTGATTTTTGGCATCTGTCAAACCTGCTGTCAAGGTGTCCGCACCCGACACAAGTGTTCCCAGATTAGACGTGATAGTTGAACTACCGTCTGCTAACTTCGTAGAACCATTTGCAATTTGACCAGCACCGTCAGACAGTTTGCCTGCCCCTGACACGAGCGTAGCAGAATTGTTCACTAATTGACTAGCTCCGTCTGCCAATTTTGCTAAGCCAGCGTCGATTTGACCATTATTAGCCGCCAATTGATTAGCTCCGGAATTGATTTTTGCCATACCAGATGTCAATTGACTATTTTTACCAGCCAAAGTCTTAGAACCTGAACTGATTTTCGCCATGCCAGACGTCAACTGCCCATTCTTACCAGCCAAAGTCTTAGAACCTGAACTGATTTTCGCCATGCCGGATGTTAATTGAATATTCTTACTAGATAAGGTATTAGCTCCTGCTGTTATCTGCGCAACCCCATTGGTGTAGTCGGTTACACCTTTTGCCAATTGACCAGCACCTGTTGCTAAGCTCGTTTGCAATTGGTCAATACCTGCTGCTACTTTATTAGCACCCGCATTTGATTGTTGCAAAGCTGCAAGGATTTTTGCTTGGGATTGTTGTGAGCTCGTTTGAAGCTCTGAAAGCGCACCTTTTGCTTGTCCGATGACAGCTGCGCTTTGTTGATTAGAAGATTGCTCTGGCAAGTTCGTCACTTGCGTCTTAAGCGCTTGAATATTTGTCAATAGACTTGCCGCAGTCGTAGCAGTTTGACTTGGAGTTTGCGAAATCGCAGCATTGATTTCTGCCTGCTCACTAGCACTTAACTTTTGATAAGCAGCTGTAGCAGCCACGTTAGTTGCAATCGTAGTCTTGTCTGTTGTCGCACTATTGGCAAGCGTGTTCGCAGCCGTTTCCATATCGCTTAAAGCAGTTGTCATGCTTGCTTTGGCAGCTGACAAGTCTGATCCAGTTGAAAGAGCGGTTTGCACAGCAGTTAAACCTGCTTGCAAATCCTGTAGCTTTTGAACTTGTTCAGCAGTCATGCCAGATTGTTGAACAGTCGTCATTAACGTGTTCAGACCCGTAGCTAATTGATGCGCACCGCTTGATAATTTTTGAATTTCTTCATTAGAAGCACTCAATTGATTAACACCAGCCAATAAGTTTTGCGATTGACTGTTTAATTGATTTGCGCCACCTGCAAGATTGGCCACACCATTGGTATAGGTAGTTAAGCCATCTGATAATTGCCCTGAGCCGTCAGCCAATTGACCAACAGCATTTGTATAGTCTATCAGACCTTTTGATAATATATCTGACCCAGAAGCTAATTGACCAACAGCATTTGTATAGTCTGTCAGACCTTTTGAAAGCGTATCTGACCCAGAAGCCAATTGACCGACACCTGACGTATAAGCTGAAAGGCGTGTCGATAGCGTACCAATTCCGTCTGACAGCTGACGCACCCCAAGCGTATAGGTCCCCAAACCTGTCGTCAATGTATTAGCGCCGTCTGCAAACGTCATGCTAGAGCTAGATAAAGTATTCAAATTATCTGTCAAGGTTTGACTACCGTCTTTTAATTGTTGACCGCCAGAAGCGAGTTGACCACTACCAGAAGCAGCTGTTGTCATGCCTTTCCTCAAGCTATTCATACTCTTGAAGAGAGATGTCGTGTATGTATTTGTCACATTGTTAGCGACAGTTTGTTGAAGCCGCGTCATAGCTGAGTCACTCATCTTGCTGGCAATAAAGCTGTGTCCGCTAGATGTTTGATAATCAATCTGCATCTTTTGCGGCTTATTATCCAGAATACTAGCAGCCTTTTGAGACAAATCACTTGGAAGCGTGATTATCATATAATAATCACCTTTCTCCAAGCCCTTCTTAGCCTTTCCTTCAGATACAAAATGAAAGTCCAAAGCATCATTCTTTTTAAGATTTTTCACCATATCATCGCCAACAGATAAGGTGTTGTTGTTAAATGTTGCATGTTGGTCTTTATTCACAACCGCTACTGGCAATTCTGAAACTTTACCATAAGGATTCCACATGGAGCTCAAAAAGATTACATTATAAAGAGCAGGAATCAAGGAAACACCAATCATGACAATCACAAAAATTGGTTTTTTGAAAATTGCTTTCCATTCTTTGAACATTTTTTCTCCTCTATCTTAGACACTCTGTATAAAAATTTTAATTTTTGAAATATTTTTATACACATTGTCTAAATATTTGATATAATAGATTATACAGTTTCTGAAATTTTTCACAAGAGAAAAATTTCATTTTTAGACACGTTGTATAAAATTGTTCAAAAGAGGAAGGTAAAATGGTAGAAAGTAACAAACGTCAAAAAACAAAAATGATTATTGAAAACGCTATGGTAGAGCTACTGGAACACGAATCATTCGATCAGATTAGCACTGTCAAATTGACAAAAACGGCTGGTATCAGTCGCAGCAGTTTTTATACACACTACAAAGATAAATATGACATGATTGAGCATTATCAGCAAAAACTTTTTCATAAGTTAGAATACATTTTTGATAAGTATGCCCAAGATAAGCGCAGTGCCATTATAGAAGTTTTTGATTTTCTCACACGTGAATCTCTCCTTTCTGCCCTATTGACAGAAAACGGGACCAAAGAAATCCAAACTTTTTTACGCCATAAATTCCAAATTATGCTAGCTGAAGACCTACAAGATCACTTCAATAGCAAATTGCTGAGTCAATTAGAAAAAGAGTACAGTTATGTTTATCTCACAAATGCCTTTTTTGGTGTCTGTCAAATGTGGATTTCCAGAGGAAAAAAAGAAAGCCCCGAACAAATGGCAGATTTCCTTTTAAAAATGCTGTATTAGAATATTTCCTATACCTGCCCTAGTAGCACACACAAGGTCTCTAGGACTTTTTTCGTAATCTTTATAACAAAAAAGAAGCTGGGGAAATCCCAACTTCTGATAATCCATTGATTAAAGTTGTTTGTTGTAGTATTCAACGACAAGTGCTTCGTTGATTTCTGGGTTGATTTCATCGCGTTCTGGAAGGCGAGTCAATGAACCTTCTAATTTCTCAGCATCAAACGATACGAATGCCGGACGTCCAAGAGTTGCTTCAACTGCTTCAAGGATTGCAGGTACTTTAAGTGACTTTTCACGAACTGAAATCACTTGTCCAACAGATACGCGGTAGCTAGGAATATCTACACGTTTTCCGTCAACAAGGATATGACCATGGTTTACGAATTGACGAGCTTGACGACGAGTTGTTGCAAGTCCAAGACGATAAACAACGTTATCCAAACGGCGTTCCAAAAGAAGCATGAAGTTAAAACCAAGGATTCCGCCTTTGATTTTAGTTGCTTGTACGAACAAGTTACGGAATTGTTTTTCACCTACACCATAAGTGAAGCGAAGTTTTTGTTTTTCAGCCAATTGCAAACCGTATTCTGACAATTTACTACGGTTGTTTGGTCCATGTTGACCTGGTACGTAGTTACGACGTGCCAATTCTTTACCTGTACCTGTAAGTGAAAGACCCAAACGACGAGCTTGTTTCCAAGATGGTCCTGTATAACGTGACATAAACATGTCCTCCTGTAAAAATAATAATTTGAGGAAATAGTCACTTAGAAAGCCCTGATTCGTGCAGAACATTTTCGCCTAAACAGCCAAGGCTACTTTTATAGCTAATGTTCTGTTGACGAGCTTCATGCTCTCCTGCTGCTATTTCACACAAAAGCCATTATATCAAAAAAAATCCTATCTGTAAAGACGGATTTTACCAGATTATTTCTTTCTATGAAAATAACCTTTCTTTTTCAACAATTCTTCTATCGCAATTATATTTTGCTGTTCAGATGTTGCTAAAATAGTTTCAAATCCTAGACTTTTAGCGACATCTAAATTAACCTGTAGATCATCTATAAACACACATTGATTAGCTTGTAATGCGTATTGAGCTAGTAACTTTTGATAGATACTTTTATCTGGCTTTGCACACCCTACTTCGTAAGAAAGGATTTTACCAGTCAACACTTTCGTCATCGGTAATAAACCTGCATTTTCAACTGCATAAAATATCTCACTTGTAGTAGACAAAATATAAATGCCATATCCCAGCTGAGCCCATTCAAAAATTTTCTCTTGTAGCTGATGATAAACATCCACTATCTCATACCAATGAGTAAAAATGGCTTCAACAGTAGCAGAGTAAGAACTATCTAGCAATGTTTGAGCTGCCTGAATGGCTACTTCCAAAGTTAATTGTCCAGTATCTGTCTGAGCCCAGAACCCCGAATCAAAAATAGCAGCTTTGACGCACTTCCGGTCCTCTTCATCTTCTACAAAAGTAGCTAAAATCTTAGCGGGATTCCATTCAATTAAAACATTGCCAAAATCAAAAACTAGATTTTTAATCATTTTTCACTCCAGCTACATCACATCAAAGCAGTTTTTCGCCATTAAAACAAATTTATTCTCAATCCAAATAATGAATGAGATTTTTCTCTGTTAAAATATCTGAATAAGTATAAGATTCGACATAAGTATTTTCAATCTCACCCGGTTGACCTCCATTACTTGTATATTCAACGATAAACAAAGAAGGATAAACTTCAATCAAGCGCCCTTGCTTATTTTTTTGACGTTTACGACCATTTTCAAGAGTCATTTCTACCATTTTGCCCTCATGGGCTTTGATTTCTTCTTTAATTTTTCTCATTTTTGCAACATCTGTAAATGCATCACTCATTGTTTATTCCTCTCTCTTGGAAATACTTGAAAACTTATTGTATTCTTTTTGGAAAATCAATTCTACCGTACCACGCGCACCGCTACGGTTCTTTTCGATAATCACTTCAACCTTGTTGTTTGGAAGCCCTTCAGGTTCTTCACCGCCGCGTTCATAGTAGTCATCTCGATATAAAAATGCAACAATATCTGCATCCTGCTCAATAGAACCCGACTCACGAATGTCTGACAAAACAGGCCGTTTGTCCTGACGCTGTTCCACACTCCGTGACAATTGGCTCAGCGCAATGACTGGCACTTTCAACTCTTTTGCCAAAATCTTTAATTGACGAGAGATTTCAGAAACTTCCTGCTGACGATTTTCTCGACCAGTCCCTGTAATCAACTGCAAGTAGTCAATCAAGATCAATCCAAGATTTCCTGTTTCTTGCGCTAATTTTCGAGCACGCGAACGAATTTCTGTAATCCGAATTCCTGGTGTATCGTCAATATAAATACTAGCTTCTGCTAGATTTCCTTGTGCAATTGCATACTTCCTCCATTCCTCCTCCGTCAATTGCCCTGTACGGATTGAATGCGATTCAATTAACCCCTCTGCTGCCAGCATTCGGTCTACTAGGCTTTCTGCCCCCATTTCTAAAGAAAAGATAGCGACTGTTTTATCTAGCTTTGTTCCAATATTTTGAGCAATATTGAGAGCAAAAGCTGTTTTACCAACCGCTGGACGAGCTGCCACGATGATTAACTCTTCTTCATGCAAACCCGTAGTCATGTGATCCAAGTCTTGATAACCTGTCGCAATCCCTGTAATATCAGAAGTTTGCTGAGACCGCGTTTCCAAGCTACCAAAATTAAGATTCAAAATCTCTTTAATATTTTTAAAGCCACTTCGACTAGCATTTTCACTAACATCGATCAGCGCTTTTTCAGCCCCAGCAATGATTTCATCTGCAGGACTAGAGCCATCATAAGCTAGATTGATAGAGTCTGTCAGCCGCGAAATCAACCGGCGCAAAACAGCTTTTTCTGCTACAATCTTAGCATAATATTCAGCATTGGCAGAAGTCGGCACTGAATTGACCACTTCAACCAAGTAAGACAAGCCACCGATATTTTGCAAATCACCCTGACTGTCCAAAATATTACGAACAGTTGTCGCATCAATGGCATCACCTCGATCTGCCAAGTCAACCATCGCTTTAAAAATTAACCGATTAGCATATTTAAAGAAGTCAGTTGGCTCGATATATTCACGAACAAACACTAGCTTACTTTCATCAATAAAAATCGCACCTAAAACAGATTGCTCTGCTAAAATATCCTGCGGTTGTGCTCGCAATTCATCAATATCTGCCATAAGACCTCCTCTCTCAAAAAATATTCTTCAATTAACCTTCTTTTACACGTAAGTTAATCACACTCGTCACATCTTGATAAATTTTCACTGGCACATCAATCAAACCAACAGAACGAATAGGACTCTTGACTTGAATCAATCGTTTATCAATCTTAATTCCAAATTGCTTCTGCAACTCTTCAGCAATTTTTTTACTGGTAATAGAACCAAAAGTCCGTCCATCTGGTCCCACTTTTTCAGTAAATTCGACAATTGTACTTTCTGCTTCCAACTTTTCCTTAATGGCTTGCGCTTCAGCTAGCATTTCAGCGTGTGCTTTTTCTTCTGATTTTTGTTTTCCGCGAAGCTCGCCGATAGCTGCTGCAGTCGCCTCTTTTGCAAGATTTTTCTTAATCAAAAAGTTCTGTGCATAACCAGTTGGCACCTCTTTAATCTCGCCCCTTTTTCCTTTTCCTTTAACATCTGCTAAAAAAATTACTTTCATTTCTTTAACTCCTTATCTTTTAGTACTTCACGAACAATAATTTCATTCAGGCTATGAACCACCTGAGCAATTGTCTGGTTAGGAATTTGCGCTGCCGCCAAATTAAAATGACCGCCGCCGCCCAGTTCTTCCATGATACGTTGGACATTGATTTTACTACGACTACGAGCAGATATCGATATACTATTTTGTTTGTTTTTGCTGACAACAAAACTAGCTTCAATCCCTGACATAGCTAGCATAGCATCTGCAGCTTTACTAATAACAACTGTATCATAGCATTTTTCTTCTGCTCCAGTGGCTACAAGTACATTTGGCAAGATTTTCTTACCATTTAAAATTAGCTCATTCACTTCACGGTACTCATCAAAGTCTGTGGCAGAAATATCTTGAATGGCTACGCTATCACTTCCGCGCGTGCGCAAATAGCTCGCTACATCAAACGTCCGACTCGTTACACGAGAAGAAAACTTCTTCGTATCCAGCATAATCCCAGCCATCAACACACTAGCCTGCATTTTACTCAAGCGTCTTGTCTTAGAATTTTGAAATTGAATCAACTCTGTTACCAATTCACAGGCACTGCTTGCTCCACTTTCGATATAAGTGATAACAGCATTTTCCGGAAAATCTTGATCTCTTCTGTGGTGATCAATGACAATAATTTGGTTAAACAAATCATAAAACTCTTTTGATAAGGTCAGAGCTGTTTTTGAATGATCCACCATAATCAACAGAGAACGATTGGTCACCATTGTCATCGCATCAGCGACCGAAAGAAGGTTGGTCTCCCCTTCATCCTGCAGCCTGCGAACTGCTCGCTCAATATCCGCAGCCATTTGATGAGGATCATAAACAGCATAGGTCTGATCAATAATATTACTAGCAAATACTTGCATTCCCACAGCAGAACCAAGCGCATCCATATCCAAATTTTTGTGTCCAACTACAAAAACTTGGTCCACACTTTTAATCTTATCCGAAATAGCAGTCATCATAGCTCGCGTGCGAGTACGTGTCCGTTTCACCGATGCAGCTGAGCCACCACCAAAGTAAACAGGATTCTTTGACTCATCATTTTCTTTGACAACAGCCTGATCACCACCACGAACTTCAGCAAGATTCAAGTTTAAGAGAGCCACTTTACCAATCTGCTCATGATTACTATCACCATAAGAGAAGCCCATACTCAATGTGAGAGGAATTTCCCGCTTTTTAGCTTCTTCCCTAAACTGATCAATAACTGCAAACTTATTTTGCATTAACCGATCTAGCACCGTGTAATCCGTAAAAATATAGAAACGATCCATTCCCACACGACGAGAAAACATGGCATATTTTTCTGCAAATTCAGAGACAAAATTTGCGATAAAGCTATTAATGTGGCTAATATCTGAATCTGAGACAACATCCTCTAAATCATCATAATTATCGACTGAAATAATACCAATAACTGGCCTTGTCGTTACTAATTCTGAAGTAGCCTCATACTCACTAGAAGCATCAAAAAAGTAAAACACACTTGAAGCATGATCTAAGTAGACCGAATATTTTGTATCCCCAATTGTTGCATACGATCCAGCACCCTCAGATGGTGTTTTGGTAATTTTTTGCAACAAGTCCACATCAAATTCACCGTCTTCATTGGTAAGAATCAACTCTGCGTAAGGATTAAACCATTCTACATTTCCAGATGTTTGATCAACTTTTACAACACCAACCGGCATTCTTTCAAGCAATGATGCCAAACTATTTTCTGCTTGATCATTCACATACTGGATTTGTTCCACTTCATCAATTTCATAACTTTTTTGTTGGTAAATCAATAGAAAAATCAAAAGAGCAAGCACCAAAAAAAGCGCAGACAACATCAGAATGCTGCTACCAAAAACTCGTAATAAAATAGCTAAAATTCCAAAGGAAATAACGCCCATGATTACAAAATGAATTGGAGTAAAACGAAATTTTTTCATCACAAACCTCTTAACCGCCATTTTACCACAAAAGCTCTAAAAAAGCGAGTTTTCCCTTATTAAAACAAGCCAAATAATACCGTCAAACATTAGAAAAAATTAAATCTTCCTGCATCCCTTTGATTACTTTACAGAACAGAATACCTGATTTTCCCATTAAATTAGCTTTATTTCTCTGGTAGTTTACAGCTTTGTCAAGTATTATTGACGAAAAAACACTTGCTCAGAAATGTGAACAAGCATCTTCATCATTTATTTTTTTGCTTTTTCTTGATTTTTTGAGATACTTCGTGATTTACCTTCCAAATAAACCATCAAAATCGAAATATCCGCTGGATTGACACCTGAAATCCGACTAGCTTGACCAATTGTTTCTGGGTTTATTTTCTTAAATTTCTGACGAGCTTCTGTTGCAATGGAATCAATATCATCCCAGTCAATGTTTGCTGGTATCCGTTTTTCTTCCATTCGTTTCATCTTCTCAACCTGATCCAACGCCTTAGAAATATAGCCTTCATATTTGACTTCAGTCTCAATCAATTCAATAATCTTTTCATCTAAAACTTCAGCTGCTGGACCAATAAAATTGATAACATCTTCATATGAAACTTCTGGACGACGCAAAAATTCTTTCGCTGTAACTGCATCTGTCAATGGTTTAAAGCCTAATTTTTCAACCATTTCATTCGTTTCTTTAATTGGCTTTAATTTAATAGTGCTCAAGCGCTTCATTTCAGTTTCATATTGATTCTTCTTAATTTCAAAACGCAGCCAGCGCTCATCATCAACCAATCCTACCCTGCGTCCAATTTCAGTCAATCGCATATCCGCATTGTCGTGTCGTAAAATGAGACGATATTCAGCACGGCTTGTCAAAAGACGATACGGCTCCACCGTTCCCTTGGTGACCAAGTCATCAATCATGACCCCAATATAACCATCACTGCGTTTCAAAATCAGTTCTGGCTTTCCTTGAACTTTCAGAGCTGAATTGATTCCTGCAACAATGCCTTGTCCCGCTGCTTCTTCATAACCAGACGTCCCATTCGTTTGTCCAGCTGTAAACAAACCTGAGATTTTCTTAGTTTCTAGAGTGGCGCGAAGCTGATGTGGCATAATCATATCGTATTCAATCGCATAGCCAGTTCGCATCAATTCAGCATTTTCAAGTCCTTTAATAGAATGCACTAAATCTTTTTGAACATCTTCTGGCAAACTCGTTGACAACCCCTGAATATAAACTTCTTCTGTATCTCGCCCTTCTGGCTCCAAGAAAAGTTGGTGACGCTCTTTATCTGCAAAACGAACAATTTTGTCTTCAATTGACGGGCAGTAACGTGGTCCTACACCTTTCACCATTCCTGAAAACATTGGTGCACGGTAAAGGTTGTTTTGAATAATTTCATGACTTCTTCCATTAGTATAAGTTAGCCAACAAGGAATCTGATCTTTGAGGTAATCCTCATCGTGAGAAGTATAGGAAAAGTGGTTCGCTTTTTCATCTCCAGGCTGAATATCCGTTTCTTCATAATTGATAGAAGAGGCTTTCACACGTGGTGGAGTCCCTGTTTTAAAACGCCCAATTTCAAACCCTAAATCACGTAAATTGTCTGCTAAGTTAATTGCAGCTAAACTATGATTAGGACCAGAAGAATACTTCAAATCTCCAATAATAATTTCTCCACGCAGAGCTGTACCGGTTGTTACGACAACTGCCTGTGCAGCAAACTCTTGGTGCGTGGCTGTTTTCACACCAACGACTTTCCCGTTCTCAACTAGAATCTCATCTATAATAGTTTGACGCAAAGTGAGATTTTCTTGATGTTGAACCGTCTTGCGCATTTCTTTAGAATAAAGTTCCTTATCTGCTTGCGCACGAAGAGCACGAACTGCTGGACCTTTCCCAGTATTGAGCATCTTCATTTGAATATAAGTTTTATCTATATTCTTAGCCATCTCTCCACCTAGAGCATCCACTTCACGTACAACGATCCCCTTAGCAGATCCTCCAATAGACGGATTACAAGGCATAAAAGCTAGCATTTCAATATTGATTGTCGCAAGCAAAACTTTACAGCCCATCCGGCTTGCTGCTAACGAAGCCTCAACACCCGCATGCCCTGCGCCAATTACGACAATATCATAACTTTCAGTAAAATTGTGTGTCATCTTTTCTTTCCTTATTTTTTCACCAAAAAAGTCAAACCTCTAGAAGTGCAGGACAAAAAGCCTGCAACATCCATGAGCTTTGACCATCATAGTTATTGCTATATCCATTTTAGCAGATTGCTAAAAAATGTCAATCTAAATATACTGTTGAAGTTTACCATCTTTATAGGCATTGTCAATCAAGCCACCACCAAGACACTCTTCTTCATCATAAAATACAACGGCTTGTCCAGGTGTAATAGCACGTTGAGGTTCTGCAAAGTTGACAATTGCCTTGTCACCCTTTACAGTTACTGTAACCTTAGAATCTGGCTGACGATAACGAAACTTAGCTGTACATTCCATAGTAAACTCAGCTGGCATTTCTCTTGTAAAATGTACTTGACTAGCGTCAAGACTCGTTGACATCAAGTTGTCATGGTAAAAACCTTGACCAACATAAAGAATATTTTGACTGAGATCCTTACCCACTACAAACCAAGGTTCATTATCCCCGCCATGCTGACCACCAATGCCAAGGCCACCACGCTGACCAATTGTATAATACATTAAACCAGCATGTTCACCCATATCTCGACCATAAACTGTCATCATGCGACCAGGTTGAGCCGGTAAATAGTTTCCTAGGAATTCTTTAAAGTTTTTCTCACCAATAAAGCAGATGCCAGTTGAATCTTTTTTCTTAGCAGTAGCTAATCCTGCTTTCTCTGCAATAGCTCGAACTTCAGACTTTTCTAAATGTCCCAACGGGAACATCGTTTTTTGCAGCTGCTCTTGTGATAACTGACTAAGGAAATAAGTCTGGTCTTTGCCATTATCCACTCCTCGCAGCATATGAACAATTCCGTCTTCATCGCGCTTTGCACGCGCATAGTGACCTGTTGCCACATAATCCGCTCCCAATGTCATAGCATAGTCCAAAAAAGCTTTGAACTTAATTTCTTTGTTGCACATGACATCTGGATTCGGGGTTCTACCAGCTCGATATTCAGCTAAGAAATATTCAAAAACGCGATCCCAATACTCTTTTTCAAAGTTGACAGAATAATAGGGAATGCCAATTTGGTCTGCCACAGCTGCTACGTCTTTATAGTCCTCTGTAGCCGTACAGACCCCATTTTCGTCAGTGTCGTCCCAATTTTTCATGAAAATGCCGATCACGTCATAGCCCTGCTCCTTTAACAAAAGAGCCGTAACTGACGAATCCACACCGCCACTCATTCCGACAACGACACGTGTTTTAGAATGATCACTCATAGTGTTCTCCCATCTTTTCGTTATTTCACGATTGAAGGTCGTGTTTTGCTTTCAACGATTGAAGGTCGCTTAGAGCAAGGTTTATTATAACACGAAATAACCTTAAGAACAAATTTCAATAACCAGACATCAATAACTTTACACTACTGTAAACTAAAAATTCAGTGGATAAACTATTAAATCAGTGAATGAAACAATAGAGATTCTATCAAAAGGGCGAATCTAGTGAGCAACTTTCAGCCTCTATCTACAGTCTGAAAATGGTGCTTTTAGTCGTAAACTACTATATTAAAGTCTTGCTTTCATCACAAAAAGGTTGAGACATTTTGTCCCAACCTCAATCATTTTTTGTATTCATCAATACCAGCCATTTGCTAACCAGAAAGTCTTTGCAGCTGACCAAGAACCATAACGACCTGCTACATAAGCATCAGCTACTTTTTCTTGATTTTCTGCTGACAAGTCACCATTTAAGTAAGATAAACTCAATTGGTAACGACCATAATATTGTCCATTTTGGGCTGTATAACTGCCACTTGATTCTTTTTGCGCAATCCATTCTTTTGCAGCTGCATCTTCAGCACTCAGACCAGATGTGGTAGTTGCAGAATTACTTGACTCCGCAGTTGCAGTACTTGTATCGGTGTCATCTAACTCCAATACCTGCCCAACACTAATCAGATGAATATTGCTAATTTTATTCTTCTGAGCAATTTTATCAACTGTTGTATTATGTGATACAGCAATAGCTGAAAGTGTATCTCCAGATTTCACTGTATAACTATCCGCGTTTGCAAGTGTAGGAAGAAAGAACAGCGCTGTTGCTGCTAAGCTCATTAAACCTACTTTCATTTTTTTATTTGTATTCTTTAAATTCAAAATCATTTAAATTCTCCTTTTCTGTGATAGAACTATCATATACCTTAATTATTACTATTGTTTTTACCTTTCATTAAAAATATTACAGGCAAATTGAAGAGAGACTAAAATTCACCCTATATTTCTTTGCTTTAAGGTTACTATAAGAAAAGTGACCTTAAAGATGGTCTAGAATTTATATCACATCTATTTTATCAAACAAAAAATACTGAATTTTGATATAATGAAGCTAATGAACTTATAAGGAATTACAATGAACTCACTAAAATTTCAATCTGTTTTTGATATTATTGGACCTGTTATGATTGGTCCATCTAGTAGTCATACTGCAGGAGCTGTTCGTATCGGAAAAATTGTATCGTCTATCTTTGATGACGAACCAACAGAAGTTGAATTCCAACTATTTAATTCTTTTGCGAAAACTTATCGGGGACATGGTACAGACCTGGCTCTTGTAGCTGGGATTCTCGGAATGGATACAGATGACTCTGATATTCCAAATAGCCTAGAAATTGCTCATAAAAGAGGGATTAAAATTGTCTGGACTATTCAAAAAGATAGCAATGCTCCACACCCAAATACAGCTAAAATCACCGTAAAAAACGACCACAAAACGATTAGTGTTACTGGTATTTCTATTGGTGGTGGAAATATTCAGGTAACTGAATTAAATGGTTTTTCTGTTTCACTCAGCATGAACACTCCAACAATCATTATCGTTCACCAGGACGTACCTGGAATGATTGCTCATGTTACTGAAGCACTTTCTCGTTATAACATCAATATCGCACAGATGAATGTCACAAGAGAAAAAGCAGGTGAAAAAGCAATTATGATCATTGAAGTTGACAGTCGCAGCTGTGAAAGAGCTATTGAGGAAATCAGGAAAATTCCTAAACTTCATAATGTCAATTTCTTTAAATAGGAGAGTTTATGTTTTATTCAATCAAAGAATTAGTGGAGCAAGCAGATTTAGACTTTCAGGGTAGTGTTGCCGAACTTATGATTGCTACTGAATACGAACTGACAGGTCGTGAACAAGATGAAGTCTTACGCTTGATGACTAGAAATCTAGAAGTTATGAAAGCTTCTGTCGTTATGGGATTAGATGAAAGTAAATCTCGGAGTGGTTTAACAGGTGGCGATGCAGCCAAACTCCACAAATATATTCAATCAGGAAAAACTCTTTCGGACTATACTGTCTTGACGGCAGCTAAAAATGCTATTGCTGTCAATGAATACAATGCTAAAATGGGGTTGGTCTGTGCAACACCGACAGCAGGAAGTGCTGGTTGTTTACCCGCTGTCCTTACATCTGCTATCGAAAAATTAAGCCTTACTGAAAAACAACAACTAGACTTTTTATTAACAGCTGGAGCTTTTGGTCTAGTCATCGCTAATAATGCTTCTATTTCAGGAGCTGAAGGGGGCTGTCAAGCAGAAGTTGGATCAGCCTCAGCCATGAGTTCAGCAGCACTTGTTTTGGCAGCAGGTGGTACCCCATTTCAAGCCAGCCAGGCGATTTGTTTTGTGATTAAGAATATGCTTGGATTAATCTGTGACCCCGTTGCAGGATTAGTAGAAGTTCCCTGTGTCAAACGAAATGCTATGGGAGCTAGCTACGCTTTCATTGCCGCTGATATGGCTTTAGCAGGTATTGAATCAAAAATTCCCGTTGACGAAGTGATTGACGCTATGTATCAAGTTGGAGCAAGTATGCCAACTGCCTTCCGTGAGACTGCTGAAGGTGGATTGGCAGCTACACCTACTGGTCGTAGATTGTCCAAAAAAATTTTTGGAGAATAATTTTCTCTAAAAAAGGAAAAAGTTTACAACTCTGTAAACATGAATTTAGACTATGCAAAATTTTAAATATATTTTTTTCGATTTAGATGGAACACTTGTTGACAGTTCTGTAGGAATCAAGAATGCTTTCCAGCACGCATTTACTTCACTAAATATCAAAGCCCCTGATAGTAAAGAGCTGGATACTTTCATTGGACCACCTTTAGAAGTTAGTTTCGCTTCTGTAGTGCCAGAGACCAACGTCAATCAAGCTATTGCTTTCTTTAGAGAATACTATAAAAATGATGGTGTTTTTGAAGCTCAACTTTACAAAGGTATAAAAGAACTGTTGTTAGAATTAGAACATTCGGATTACCATGTCTATATTACCACTAGTAAAAATGAACCAATGGCTCATAAAATGGCACAATACCTAGAAATTGATAAACATTTCAATGGTATCTTCGGCTCTCTTCCAAATTCTTATCATAAAGCAGATGTTATAACTCGTGCTTTAAATAATTCTCATGCTAATCTTAAGCAATCTATCATTGTTGGGGATACAAAATTTGATATGATTGGTGGAAAATCAGTCGGAATTGCTACTTTAGGAGTTCTGTGGGGATTTGGAAATAAGAAAGAATTAACTGACAATGGGGCAGATTTTATCTCAGATTCGCCTCAGAAAATTTTAACAGCTTTGGTAAATAATACTTTACATGAATTGTAAACCATCTTTACAATATACAATCAAAGATTCTAAAACAAACAACTATGTTTGCTAAGCCAATCACTCATAGAAAAAGACGAATCATTTTTTACTCAATGATTCGTCTTTTTGTTTACTCATTTATCATAAAATTTTGCTTAATAGTTCCAAGCTGAAAGACCTTGAGCATTATAAGCACGGTAAGCAGATTGAATCTGATCATCTACTGTTGCTGTTGACCCCCAACCTGGCATTGTTTGGAAAAGACCACTAGCTCCTGATGGGTTATAAGCATTTACTTGTCCGTTTGACTCACGAGCAATGATATGTTCCCAAGTTGATGCTGGGACACCTGTCAATTCTGCCATACGAGCAGCTGCATAAGATCCCGTAGCACCAGCAGTATTTCCATTAGGAAGAACAACATTTGAAGAAGTGTTTGCAGCCGGTTGCGAATAGGTAGTGGAAGCAACAGGTGCGTTATATGTCACATCTTCATAAGTTACAGCTTCTTCTGTTGTAGTTTCTGTTGAAACTTCTGAATTTTTCTCTTCATCAAGTTCTAAAATTTGCCCAACTTTAATCAAGTCAGGATTTTCAATTTTATTGAGCTCAACAATTTTTTCAACTGATGTATTTTTTTCTTTAGCGATTTCTGATAAAGTGTCACCTGATTTAACAGTATAAGATTCAGCACTTGCAATAGCTCCCGTTGCAAAAAAAGCAACTGCCGTAAAAAGTCCTGATAAAGTCCATTTCATTGATTTTGTATTCATGTATATATCAATTTCTCCTTTTTTCGTATAATACTATATTACACATAAAATATTACTCTAATCTTATAATTGTATTACAAAGATTACAGAAATATTGATTTTATACGCAAAAAACGCCCTTCAAGGCGTTTTTTAGCTAACAATAATATAAGTTTTTAACTTTTTAAGAAAAATAACATCAAACCTAAGGCAAACATAATAAAAATAGAAAGGGTATCCGCTTTTTTCCACCTCAATTGACGATAACGACTTCTTCCTACACCACCTTGATAACCTCTCGCTTCCATAGCAGTTGCCAAAGCATCTGCACGTTTAAAGCTAGAAGCAAATAACGGAATTAAAATCGGAATAATTGATTTTACTTTTTGAACAATATTTCCTTCACCAAAATCAACCCCACGCGCCCTTTGAGCATTCATAATCCGTGTCGTATCATCCATCAAAGTAGGAACGAAACGTAAACTCATTGATAACATCAAGCCTATTTCATGAACGGGTACCTTTAATGCTACTAAAGGCTGCAATAATGATTCAACTGCGTCTGCCAAACTAAGTGGCATTGTTGTTAAAGTCAATAAAGTAGAGAATATAATAATTAAAAGAAAACGACTAAAAATGATACCCGCCTGAGCCAGACCTACTTCAGTAATTCTAATAAAGCCAAATTGAAATAAAGTCGTGCCACCAGATGTAAAAAGTAGTTGAAACAAAGTAGTAAAAGCAATCAAAAAGACCATAGATCTTAATCCTTTAAGGAAAAAGCCTAAAGGAATTTTGGAAAGTCCAACTAATACCATTGTAAAGACGAATAGTAGTCCATTGGTTACAATATTATTTGCCAAAAAAATAATTAAAATAAAGAAAAATATTGACAAAAGTTTACTGCGAGGATCTAATCGATGAATGATTGAATTTCCAGAAACATATCGCCCCAAAATCATACTATCCATGTAGTAACTCCTTAAATTCTTCTATGGTGATAGGTAAATACGGAAGAGTTAACCCTCTATTTTTTAATTCTTGTACAAATTTTGTAATTTTGGGGACTCCTAGTTGAATACTTTCCATAAATGCTACATCTTGAAAAACTTGCCGAGGCTCTCCGCTTTTGACTAATCTTCCTTTTTCCATCACATAAACCGTATCTGCAAAATTAGCGACATCATCCATCAAATGCGTTACCAAAACAATGGTCATTCCTGCTTCATGTAATCGTTTAAATAAACTCATCAATTCTTTTCGTCCAGCAGGATCTAAGCCTGCTGTTGGCTCATCCAATACAAGAATATCTGGCTCCATGGCTAGGATACCAGCTATGGCTACTCGACGCATTTGTCCCCCAGACAGTTCAAACGGGCTTCGTTCAAATAATTCTTCTGAAATTCCGACAAGAGTTAATTTTTCACGTGCTAAACGTTCAGCATCTTCTTTTGATACTCCAAAATTTTGTGGACCAAAAGCAACATCTTTTAAAACGGTCTCATCAAAAATCTGACTTTCAGCAAACTGAAAAACTAGGCCTACCTTTTTACGTACTTGTTTAATATCTTTATTTACAGATGTGGAAGTAATTTTGACATCATCAATCACGACACTTCCTTCAGTCGGGACTAAAAGCCCATTCAGCAATTGTAAAATAGTTGATTTTCCACTACCTGTATGACCAACAAAAGCAGTATATGAGCCATCTTTTATTTCTAAATTGACTTCAAAAAGGGCAGGACCCTCAAAGGGAGTGCCTGCTTGATAAGTATAACTTACATTTTCTAAAGTGATTCCCATAAATAATCCTGCAATTCTTTTTCTGTTAAATAGCGCTCTGGCAATTGAAAGCCTGAATTCAGCAAAGTTTCCTTTACTTGATTTGTAAAAGGTTCGTCTAAACCTAAATCTTCTAAATCCGCTCGTGAGAAAAGCTCACTTGGTGTGCCGGTTGATTCCACCTGACCTTCCTTCATCACCAAAACTCGGTCACTAAGAGCCACCTCATCCAAATCATGCGTGATAGAAATAACAGTCATTCCATGTCGATCTTTAATCTTTTTAACTGTCTGGATCAACTCTAAACGCCCTTCCGGATCCAACATACTAGTTGCTTCATCTAAAATAATGATGTCAGGACGCAAAGCAACCACACCAGCAATAGCCACGCGCTGCTTTTGCCCACCTGAAAGTCTTGCAGGTTCACGCTCTTTAAAATCTTGCATTCCAACAATGTCTAATGCTTCTTGAACTCTGTCAAACATTATTTGGTAATCCATTCCTTGATTTTCCAAACCAAAGGCAACATCATCCTCAACAGTCGCCCCCACAAATTGATTATCCGGATTTTGAAAAACCATCCCAATATGCTGGCGCTTTTCCCATACATTTTCAAGAGTTAATTTATCTCCATCAATGATAATCTCGCCACTTTCTGCCTCCAACAAACCATCTATTAAACGAATCGTCGTAGACTTGCCACTGCCATTATGCCCCACAATAGACAGCCACTCTCCTTGTTTCACGTGAAACGTCACATCCTTGAGAATATAATCATCTGCATGATGATCGTATTTATACTTTAAATGCTGAACTTCAATGATATTTTTCATATTATCTAAATGTATCTTTAAAAAGATAGGCACTTCCTTTGAAGTAGTCATAACCCGAATAAATCGTAAAAATCAATGCAATATATAGCAAAACTTGTCCTAGCAGTGTCCAGTGCAATAACAGAAAAATAATGGAAAACATCTGCGTAAATGTTTTTATTTTCCCTGGCATAGCAGCAGCTAAGACTGTCCCTCCAGTTTCAACCAACAATAGCCGCAAACCTGTCACAGCTAACTCACGACAGATGATAACTGCAACAACCCAAGCAGGTGCTATATTCATTTCAATCAACATAATAAAAGCTGACATGACCAATAACTTATCTGCCATCGGATCAGCAAATTTCCCAAAATTTGTTACAACCTTCCATTTACGAGCCAAATATCCATCCAAATAATCTGTAATGCTGGCTACTGCAAAAATAATCGCTGCAAAGACATGCATTCCAACAGAGTGACCCAAGGATAGTACTAAAATAAAAATTGGAATTAAAGCAATCCGTAACAAAGTTAAAGCATTAGGAATATTTTCTTTTTTCATTTTCTTTTCCTTAATTGTTTATTATAAGTGTAATTGTACCTGTCAAACTTGTCAAGCCTGACGTATCAATCTGTTGATTATCAATTGTAATGGTCACACCTTGAACTACACCAAGAGTAATTGTTGAAGTGGTCCCTGGAGAGATTGTAGTTGACACACTTTGATTCTCAGGACTTAATGTTGCCCCACCTTCTAAGTCTGTACCTGTAACACTTACCCAACTAGTTGCATCAGTAACTGATAGTTTTAAATTGACAGAGGTGGTTGCACCTGTCAAGGTTGCTGTCAAGTTGTTACCATTTCCTGATACAGTCAAATTTGTATTTGAACTGCCAGAAGATTCACTAGAAGTTGCCTCACTAGTCGAACTAGAAGAAGTAGTTGTCTGTTTGTTTACAACACTATAACTTGATGAAGGAGGGGTTGTTAATGAGTTATGGTGAACGTATGTCCAAACATAATAACTAACAAAAGATAAAATAGCTAATGCAAGAATCGTCAGATAAAATAATGGTAAAAAAGAAGTTTGTTGTTTTTTTGTTCTTCGACTTCTAAAATTCTCTTCCTCATCAACATCCACTTCATCATAAGTAATCATGTTTCCTTCTTCATAAGCATCAAGAATAATTCGCTCATCTAAATCAACAGCCCAAGCATATTTTCTTAGAAAAGAACGAGCATAGAAGGGACTGGGAAGACGATCAAAATCATCAGCTTCCATAGCTTCCAGTAGCTCTAACTGAATATCTGTTTTCTTTTGTAAATCTTCCAGGCTCATTCCTTGATTAATACGAGCTAACCTCAGGACTTCACCGATTGTTTTCTTTCTCATACACACTAGCCTTCTTTCTATTAAACACTATTTTACCAAATTTCACCAAAACATGAAATTATTTTGGAAAAATAGTAAAATCAATCATTTCACAAGAATCAATAAAATGATGTCCTATTTCAATCACATCAACTAAACTAATTGTCTGTAATATTTTTGGTAAATCAAATAGATTATCCCCTTCTGAAAAGGTTTCGTATTGAGTAGCAATATATTCTAATGAGTTCAGTCCATGTAAAAAATCACCAAACATTTCACTTTTTATAATATCAAGATGCTCTTCTGTTACATCAGGGTCTTTTTCAAAATCACGAATCGCAGAACGAAATTGGTGAGACAGAGCAACTGGCTCACTAGTATCCATTGTTAACATCACAAAGTGAAAATCTTTTTCTACTTCAACTTCTAACGATAATGAGTTGTCTATTTTTCCAGCCTCATAAAGCGTTTGAAATCTTTTAGATGTCCAGCCAAACATCATTGCAAATAGCAGTTTTAAACCAATTTTATAACGAAATAAATCAACTTCCGCTAACGATTGATTTCCACGTAATCCGATTGCAAGTTTAGAACTCGCCACTTCCATTCGAACACTCCCAGTAGAAATAACAGGATTTAACGCAAGGGGAAAACATCTAATCAAACTTTCTTCATCAATCTCCTTCAAAGATTCGTGTTGCTCCTGAATAACAGCAATGGTCTTTTCTAGGTCAAAATTACCAATCAGCAGTAAACTCATATTAGATGGATGGTAAAAGGTTTCAAAGTTTTCATCCAAATCCTCAACGGTTATTTCCGCGATTGATTCAACGCTTCCTGCAATATCTTCTGCCAATGGAGTGTCTGGATAAAGATTTGCTAAAGTGTGAAAAAACAGGCAATAATCTGGATTGTCTTTGTACATATCAATTTCTTGCTGGATAATTCCCTGTTCACGTTGAACAGATTCTTCTGTGAAATAAGCATTTTCTAGTAAACTTTGCAACAATCTCACATTTTCTAAAACATTGTCCGTCGCCGAAAAAAGATAACTGGTCTTAGTAAAACTTGTAAAGGCATTGCTCTCAGCACCTAATTCAACGAATTGTTGTAAAAGATCTTGACCATTTTCATCCTCAAATAATTTATGTTCCAAAAAATGTGCAACTCCTGCAGGGTATTGAACAGCTTGATTAGAACCACGCGGAATAAAAGAAGTATCAATTGAGCCAAAATTTGCTGTCATAATCCCATAAGTTTCATTGAAATCTCGTTTGGGTAAAAGAAATACTTTTAGACCATTTCGTAAAGTAGTCTGATAGACTGCTTCTCCAACTGCTGGATAATCCTTTCTCTCCATTTTTAAAGTTTGCATTATTTTCCTTCCATAAAATAAATCGCTTGTAGCCTGAGTTGTGTTGCAGCAACAATGATATCTTCTCGGCTGACTGCTTCTAAAGCATTTAGCCAAACAGCAATTGGCATAAATGTTTTCTGCAAAACAGATGCCATATAAGCTTGTTCTATCAACGTATTTTGCCTATCTAAAGAAAGGAGCATCGCATTTCGTAGCATTTTTTTGGTCTGATTTAACTCCTCATCAGTAAAATGCCCTTTTTTTAAATCTGCAATTTGTCGATAAATTAAACTCACTGTTTTTGTTCGATTTTTCCTATCAATTCCAGCATAAATACGCATCATACCCGAAAAAATATCAATACTACTTGAAATTGTATAAGCTAGACCCTCTTTTTCCCGAACATTAACAAATAATTTTGAATGAGCAAAGCCACCTAAAAGTCCGTTCAATACAATAAGAGGGATATGAGTCTTATCACCATATTGAGTAGAAAAATGATATCCTAATTCAACAATAGATTGATGAGCATCTTTTCGCTCCAATGATTCTTTTAAAACATTCGAAAATTCCTGATGATAATGCAGTTGTAAACTAAGTTGACGAGGCTGTAAACCTAAAATTTTTATATGTTCACAGACTTCAATCTCATTAAAATCACCCATAAAAAAGATATCAATTTTATCATTTTGAAGCATTTTTTGAAAAATAGCAAAACTACTTTCTGATGTTTCCTTGTCAACTAAGTCTAGCGTAGCTAAACGAGGAGTTTGCATTTCCTTTTCTGTATAAAATAATTTATTCAGCTCTTGATGTGCGTGATAAAAATGATCTTCAATTTCAGCTTTTAAATCATTGAGTACATTCTTTTTTTCAATTTCAAAAACAGCCTGATTAAAAGCTCCTTCATTCGCTAAAGGTTTTAACAAGCTATCCTTTAAAAAATCAAGTATCTCTCCTGTTAGTGTATTTTTTCGACTTAAAAATGCATCGCTAACAAAAGAGATATTTAAATCCACGTAATGTATTAGTCCTCTGCGTGATAATCCCGTTGAAAAGTTAGCACCATAAAGAGTTGCTAATCGTTCACGAAAAATCTGCGAAGTTGGATAGATTTCATTAGCTGTTTCAAGCATACTTGCAACCAGCACGCGCCCCGCTATCGTATCCGTAGACATCGGAGCTGAAAACCTCATTTTTATTCGATTCGTTTTAAATTTTTTGGATGTTATAAAATGGAGATCTACTCCAGAAACCAGCTCCATAGTGTCCCTCATGTTCTTTTAATATTGACTTCTATTATATCACGAAACGACTCCTAATTTCTCCTTCAAGCTTTATTCTTTCAACTTAAAACGTTTTCTTAATGGTGTGATTGTGATAATTCTAATATCATCTTTTCATCTAATTATGATATAATAACAAAGATCGAGGTTAATTATGAAATATAAATTATTTGATGACTACATCACTCTACAAGCTTTATTAAAAGAAGTCGGAATCATTCAAAGTGGTGGTGCTATTAAAAGTTTTCTTCAAGAAAATCAAGTTTATTTTAATGGAGAGCTCGAAACTCGCCGCGGAAAGAAAATTCGCATTGGCGATACTATTACTCTTCCAAATCAAAAATTAGAAATACTGCTGACTGCACCAAATGAAGAGGAAAGGGGGGAGCATGAAAAAGAGCTTTTAGAAAAAAGACGAGTTGCCACCCTTGTAAAAGAAATGAACAAAAGTATCAAAAAAAGTAAATCGACAACAAGTCTGAGAACCAATAAATCGGATAAAAAGGCTCCTATCCGCTTCCCGGGTATTTAATATGTGGTTAAAAAAGTTACAAATTCAACATTTTCGTAATTATGAAGCAACTGAAATAGATTTTCATTCTGGTCTCAATATTTTTCTAGGCCAAAATGCTCAAGGAAAAACAAATATCTTGGAAGCTATCTATTTTCTTGCATTGACACGAAGTCATCGAACTCGTTCAGACAAAGATTTAATTTATTTCTCCAAAGACACCCTAAAAATATCTGGACAACTTGTCAAGCGAACTGGAAAAATCTCTTTAGAGATTGACTTGACACCTAAAGGAAGAATTACAAAGGTTAATCATCTAAAACAAAGCAAACTATCTGATTATGTTGGAAATATGAATGTTGTTTTATTTGCTCCAGAAGATTTACAGTTGATTAAAGGAGCTCCAGCCCTTAGACGAAAATTTATTGATATAGAATTGGGGCAAATTAAGCCAATCTATTTATCTGATTTATCACATTACCACCATGTTTTAAAACAAAGAAATACTTATTTAAAAACAGCAAAAACAATAGATGAGACTTTTTTAGCAGTTTTAGATGATCAACTAGTGGAATTTGGTTGTCGTGTTATGCAGCATCGGATAGAATTTCTCAAAAAATTAGAGCACTTTGGTCAACAAAAACATTTGGAACTCTCAAGTCATTTAGAAAACTTAACCATTAAGTACTGCTCTTCTGTTCCACTTTCAGATTCCAATAAGTTAAAAGAATCCTTCCAAATTGCATTAAAGCAAAGCCGTAGTAGAGATTTATTTAAAAAAAATACTGGAGTTGGTCCCCATCGAGATGATATTGCTTTTTGTATCAATGACATGAATGCCAATTTTGGTAGTCAAGGACAACATCGAAGTGTGGTTTTATCTCTCAAACTGGCAGAAATTGAGCTCATGGAAACTGTTACTAAAGAAAAACCAATTCTTCTACTTGACGATGTTATGAGTGAACTTGACAATAGTCGTCAACTTAATTTACTTGAAACTATTTCTCAAAATATCCAAACATTTATGACAACAACAACTCTAGAACATCTACAAAATGTGCCTTCTAATATTAAAATTTTCTCAATTCATGAAGGACATTTAACTGAAGATAAGGTGTAAACTAGATATTAACACGCTTTACACGTTTGTAAAGTGTGTTAATTATAAAAGCTCTGCATTATCTACTGCAGAGCTTTTATAATAAATCTCATTGTACAGAATAGTTTGGAGCTTCATTCGTAATTTGAACATCATGAGGGTGGCTTTCTTTCAAACCAGCTCCACTCATTTCAATAAATTGAGCTTTGTCATGTAGTTCTTGGAGATTGGCTGCTCCACAATATCCCATACCAGAACGAACTCCTCCAATCATTTGGAAAACGATATCTGCTGCTGCACCTTTATAAGCTACACGACCTTCAATTCCTTCTGGAACTAGCTTGTTCGCCTCATTGACAGAACCTTGGAAATAACGATCGCTTGACCCTTTCTTCATAGCTGCAATCGAACCCATTCCGCGATAAGTTTTAAACTTACGACCCTGGAAAATTTCCGTTTCACCTGGCGCCTCATCTGTACCAGCAAACATTGAACCGAGCATGACCGCATTTCCTCCCGCAGCCAGTGCCTTCACAATATCTCCTGAATACTGAATACCTCCGTCTGCAATAATTGTTTTCCCGTATTCACGCGCAACTTGTGCAGCATCATAAATTGCCGTCACTTGAGGTACACCAACTCCAGCAATGACACGAGTGGTACAAATTGACCCTGGACCGATTCCGACTTTCACAACATCAACTCCAGCATCGTATAACGCACGTGCACCTTCTGCAGTAGCAATATTTCCTGCAATCAACGTTCGTTCTGGAAAATGTTCACGAATCTCAGCAATCTTCCGAAGTACTCCCGCTGAATGTCCATGTGCTGTATCAATGACAATAGCATCTGCACCTGCTTCAAATAAAGCTTCTGCACGCTCAAATGTATCAGAAGTAACTCCTACTGCACCAGCAACCAAAAGACGACCATATTCATCTTTAGCTGCATTTGGAAATTCAATTACTTTTTCAATATCTTTAATTGTAATCAGACCAGATAAACGACCGTAGTCATCAACCAATGGCAATTTTTCAATACGATGCTCATGAAGTATCCGCTCTGCCGTTTTAAGGTCTGTCCCAACAGGAGCAGTTACTAGATTTTTACTCGTCATATGCGCTGAGATAGGTTGATTATAATCCGTAATAAATCGCATATCACGATTTGTAATAATCCCAACTAATTTGCGATTTTCAAGCGTTTCAACAACAGGAACACCACTGATACGATAACGTTCCATCAATTCTTCTGCATCTGATACCGTATGAGTCGGAGTCAAGAAGAATGGATCAATGATAACCCCATTTTCTGATCGTTTAACTTTCCGAACTTCATCTGCTTGTTGCTCAATAGACATATTTTTGTGAATAACACCAAGACCTCCAGCACGAGCAATAGCAATGGCCATTTTACTTTCTGTAACAGTATCCATTGCTGCGGTGATAATTGGAATATTGAGTGTCAAATTTTTAGCCAATTTTGTTTGTAAATTCGCATCATTTGGCAAAACATGACTCTCTGCAGGAATGAGTAATACATCATCAAAAGTAAAACCTTTTTTCAAAAATTTAGTGTCCCAGTTAGACATCCACAATTCCTCTTTTCTTTATTGATTGAGCACAGCTCGTATTTATTGTTAATATGATACCATTCTATCTGTATTTGTCAATCACTATTATCTAAAAAACCATCACTTTTAGTGACAGTCTTTCTTAATTTATTTGAAATAATTAATTCCCATAGCAGATTTTACATCAGAAAGAGTCTGACTAGCTACTTGACGTGCTTTTTCGCTACCTTTTTGTAGCATAGTGTAGACTGCTCCCATATCTTTTGAAAATTCAACACGACGTTCACGAATTGGTCCTAACTCACGCTCTAAAATTTCCAATAAATAGCGTTTTGTTTTCACATCTCCCAGTCCACCTCGTTGATAGTGTTCCTTCATTGCTGTAATTTCTTGCGCATCTTCTGGACGACTAAACACATCTAAATAATGAAAAACCATATTGCCTTCAATTTTACCAGGATCTTCAATCTTGATATGGTCAGGATCAGTATACATGCTCATCACTTTCTTTTGTAAAGTATCCATATCATCAGATAAATAGATGCCATTATTTAAAGATTTAGACATTTTTGCATTCCCGTCAAGCCCCGGCAAACGTCCTGCTAATTCATTTTGAGGATAAATGCCCTCAGGCTCTACCAAGACATCACAATTATAAGTATGGTTAAAAGAACGTACAATTTCACGAGTTTGTTCAATCATTGGTTTCTGATCATTTCCTACTGGAACATAATTCGCTTTAAAAGCAGTAATATCTGCTGCTTGTGCAATTGGATAAACTAAAAAACCAGTTGGAATACTTTCACCGAATCCTTTTTGAGCAATTTCTGACTTGACAGTTGGGTTACGTTCCAAACGCGCTAATGACACCAAATTCATATAATACATTGACAACTCTGACAACTCAGGAATTTGACTTTGAATAAAAATAGTTGTCTTTTCAGGATCTAATCCAGCAGCTAAATAGTCTAATGCTACATTTCCAATTGACTCTACAATTGTCTTAGGATCCTTAGCATGATCTGTCAAGGCTTGCTGATCAGCTAAAAATACAAATAATTCATATTTTCCTTCATCTTGTAATAAAACACGATTTCGCAAACTTCCTACATAATGACCAATATGTAATTTTCCTGTTGGACGATCTCCTGTTAAAATAATAGGTTTTGACATCACATTCTCCTTGAATTTTCTTGATAATATTATACCATTTTCAAGAAAAATGTGTAGAAACTATTTCTACACTTCTTAAAATTATTTGACAATTGAATTACCAGCTTTCACACGCCATTTATAATCAGATAATATAATATCTTTCAAAGAATAAGTTGCTTGCCAATTTAAAAATTCTTTTGCTTTAGAAGCATTTGCTAACACACTTGCTGGATCACCAGAACGACGTGCCACAATTTCATGAGGAATTTTTTGCTGTAAAATTTGCTCTGCAGTATTGTAAATTTCCTTGACAGTATAACCTTGTTCTGTTCCTAAATTGAAAATCTGTGAAGTTGACGAATCTGTAAACAAATAGTCAAATCCCTTTACATGTGCCTGCGCTAAATCTAAAACATGAATATAATCACGAATGCATGAGCCATCTCGCGTTTCATAATCATCGCCATAAATTTTTAAAGCATCATTTTGTCCAAGAGCCGTTTTATTAATATTAGGGATAATATGTGTCGGATTTTTAACCCTCAAACCATTTGAAGTATCCATAGCAGCACCAGCAACATTAAAATAACGAAAAATGACATATTTCCAACTATAACGGTTGGCCATCCAATAAATCATGCGTTCTCCCATCAGTTTTGTCTCTGCATAAGGATTTACTGGATTTAATAGCGTATCTTCATTTGCAGGTTTATCCATACAATTATTGCCATAAACTGAAGCTGTAGAAGAAAATATAATTTTATCAATTCCTACTTCTGATAATACTTTTAACACACGATTCATACCAGCTACATTTGCTGCAAAATATTTACTAGGATTTTCAATACTTTCACTAACAACGATTTCCCCTGCACAGTGCAATACAGCATCAATTTTATGAGATTGTAAATAATCTTTTAATGCCAGCTCATCATAAACATCCAGTTCTTTAAAGTGCGCTCTTACATCCACCGCATCCCTGACACCTGATGCTAGATTATCCAAAACATGCACATCATAATCAGCATCTAAAAGTGCCTTTACAGTATGAGATCCAATATATCCAGCTCCACCTGTTACTAAAATTGATTTCATTTTTTCTTCTCCTTGTCTTTCTACATCAATACAAGAGTATCTTTTAGTAAGTATTGGTAGGTTTCAACCAAACTTTCAATTCTATCTCCAATAAGAATCCCATCAAATCCAATAGTTAAAATCTGTTCAATATCTTCACAGTTTACACCACCACCAAAAATCAACTGATATGTAAACCCAAACTTTACACTTAAATTATCCAAATAATCTTTTAAATCTTGAAAACTTTCTTCAACATCTATAAAGGAATAATCTTTTTTTCCTTTTAATGTTGCACTCAATATTTCGTAAGCTACAATAATATGTTTATCCTGAAGATCTAGATCATCTAAATATGTTGCGCATTCAAAAATAGGATTTTCATGATTTCCTACACAAATAATAGGAATAATATCTTTCTGTAAAGCATTGTCAATCTTTGAGCGAATCATTCTTGTTGTTTCATTTAAATACTTTTGCCTTTCTAAATGACCTACAAAAGCATAATTTATATTGTAATGTTTTAAATGTTGAGGCGATAAATCACCTACATTTCTTCCTTTAATTGACAAATTTTGAACTGCAATGTCAAAATGATAATCATTATAATTTGGTATGATAGGAGCTATAATCAATTGATGCTGCTTGCTTATTGGTTGATTGAACTTCTCTAACAATTCTAATTGTTGCTTGATTGACATCTGATTTTTAAAATTAAAAACAACTAACACTTTACACCCCCTTTACACTATTTACAACTCTTTTAAAAAATAATCTTCCACTATCTGTTTGTAAGATTCAAATTGAGGATTTTTTACAACATTATGAAAAGATAGTGTTTTTCTTTTCTTTAAACCACAAAATTCCATGGTCTTATGAAATGAGATTAAAATATCATCTACATTTTTTCCATCAAAAAATGTAGATGGATTATTAAAAACTTCTTCTGGTGCATTCCAAGTAGTGGATAGGATATATTCTTTTCCTTTCATCAAACCACCTTGACCATAAACATCTGCAAACGAATAAAATTGACCATATTCAAAGACTTCATCCATATATAATTTCAACTTTCCAGGTACATTAAACCAATAAATAGGAAATTGAAAAATAATCAAATCTGCCCACAAAAATTTATTTCGTTCATCTATAATATTATAATTTTCAACAGAAGATAATTGCACATCATGATTGTGACGTAATTTATCCAACATAATATTATACAAACTAAAATTTAATTCTCCTTTACAAAAATCATGTTTTTGATAACCATTTACCAATAAAATTTTCATTTTTCTCCTCCTAAAAATATTCTAAATTCATTATAAATTTTTGAAATTTCTCTTACTTATCAATATTCTAAAATGTCATATTTTATCCCCGAATCATTTGAAAAAAGTCAAATTTTCTAGTAAAATGAAACTAATTACAGAATTAGGAGAAAATTATTGCTTACAGTATCAGATGTCTCACTACGCTTTAGTGATCGAAAATTATTTGATGATGTGAATATCAAATTTACAAAAGGAAATACTTATGGTTTAATTGGTGCTAATGGTGCAGGAAAATCAACTTTTTTAAAAATCCTAGCTGGAGATATCGAACCAACGACTGGAAATATCTCACTCGGACCAGACGAACGTCTCTCAGTCCTTCGGCAAAATCACTTTGATTATGAAGAAGAACGAGTGATTGATGTAGTTATCATGGGAAATGAGCATCTTTATAACATTATGAAAGAAAAAGATGCCATTTACATGAAACCTGATTTTTCTGATAAAGACGGTGTCCGAGCAGCTGAATTAGAAGGTGAATTTGCTGAGTTAGGTGGTTGGGAGGCTGAAAGTGAAGCCTCTCAACTCCTCCAGAACTTGAATATCCCAGAAAATCTTCACTATCAAAATATGAGTGAATTATCCAATGGAGATAAAGTAAAAGTACTCCTTGCAAAAGCTCTATTTGGTCAACCAGATGTTCTGCTGCTAGACGAACCGACCAACGGTCTTGACATTCAATCTATCTCTTGGTTAGAAGATTTTTTGGTTGATTTTGAAAATACCGTTATCGTTGTATCCCACGACCGTCACTTCCTCAATAAAATATGTACACACATGGCTGATTTGGACTTCGGTAAAATCAAACTCTATGTTGGTAACTATGATTTCTGGAAAGAATCTAGTGAGTTAGCTGCTAAACTCTTAGCAGATCGTAATGCTAAAGCTGAAGAAAAAATCAAGCAACTGCAAGAATTTGTTGCTCGCTTCTCTGCTAATGCTTCAAAATCTAAGCAAGCAACTTCTCGTAAAAAAATGCTTGACAAAATTGAGCTGGAAGAAATTGTCCCATCAAGCCGTAAATATCCATTTATTAACTTCAAAGCCGAACGCGAAATCGGAAATGACCTCTTGACAGTCGAAAACCTTTCTGTCAAGATTGACGGCGAAGTCATCCTTGACAACATCAGCTTTATCTTGCGTCCGGGTGACAAGACAGCCTTGATTGGACAAAATGACATTCAAACAACCGCTTTGATTCGAGCTATTATGGGAGATATTGACTATGAAGGAACTGTCAAGTGGGGTATTACAACTAGTCAATCTTATTTACCAAAAGACAATAGCAAAGATTTTGCCAGCGGTGAATCTATTCTTGACTGGCTCCGTCAATTTGCAAGTAAAGAAGAAGATGACAACACCTTCCTTCGAGGATTTCTAGGTCGCATGCTTTTCTCTGGTGATGAGGTTAACAAGTCTGTCAACGTCTTGTCAGGTGGTGAAAAGGTTCGTGTCATGCTGTCAAAGCTCATGTTGCTCAAATCAAACGTTTTAGTACTAGATGATCCAACCAATCACTTAGACTTAGAATCTATTTCTAGCCTAAATGACGGTCTGAAAAACTTTAAAGAATCTATTATTTTTGCTAGCCACGATCATGAATTTATCCAGACACTTGCTAATCACATTATTGTTCTTTCTAAAAATGGTGTCATTGATCGTATTGACGAAACCTATGATGAATTTTTAGAAAATCAAGAAGTACAAGAAAAAGTCAATAGTCTTTGGAAAGATTAAACTTTTCAAAAAATAGGAGCTGATGAAAGATTCAGTTCCTTAAATTTTAGTATTTTACGATAGCTTATGAAAAAAATCAAAAAACTCTTCAAAAATTATTATTTGATAGCCTTTTTTATTCCATTTTTGATTCTGTTTATAACTTACCTTATAAATGGAATCTATTGGAAAAGTGACACTTCTCCGCTATTAGGAGACGGATTTCATCAATATGTTATTTTTGATGTCACTTTAAGGAATATTTTGCATGGTACAGATAACATCTTTTATACGTTTACAAGTGGACTCGGTTTGAACTTTTATGCCTTATCTAGCTATTATCTAGGGAGTTTTTTATCACCTTTAGTTTATTTTTTCAATCTAAAAAATATGCCAGATGAAGTATATTTATTTACTCTGATAAAGTTTGGTTTGATGGGATTGACTTGTTTCATAAGCATTAAAAATATATTCAAAAAAATTTTTCCTTATTATATTTTAATACTGTCAACATCCTATTCTTTAATGAGTTTTGCAGTTAGTCAACTTGAAATAAAAACTTGGTTAGATGTCTTCATTATTATTCCACTTATTTTACTTGGTTTACATCAGTTGATTACTCAAAAAAGACGTGTTCTTTACTTTACAGCTTTGTCAATTCTTTTTATTCAAAATTATTATTTTGGGTATATGATGGCGATCTTTCTTGTATTGTGGTTCTTTGTTCAAACTTCATGGGATTTTAAAATTAGGATTAAATCTTTCATAGACTTTACAGTTGTGTCAATTTCAGCTGGGATAACTAGTCTCATTATGATTCTACCAACTTCTCTAGATTTAAAAACGCATGGTGAGAAATTAACAAAAGTAACAACCTTACTGACTGAAAAAAGTTGGTATTTGGATATCTTTGCCAAAAACTTTATTGGAGCTTTTGACACAACTAAATATGGATCTATTCCGATGATTTATGTTGGGCTTGTTCCATTATTACTAGCAATTCTCTTCTTCACTTTAAAGTCTATTAAGTTTCACGTGAAACTTTCCTATGTTATTTTAATTATATTCTTAGTAGCTAGTTTTTACTTACAGCCTTTGGATCTGCTTTGGCAAGGTATGCACACGCCAAATATGTTCCTACATCGTTACTCTTGGACTTTTTCTATTGTCATTATTTTCTTAGCTGCTGAAAGCTTGGAGCGTCTAAAAGAAATTAAATTGACAAACATTCTAGCCAGTTTTTCTATCTTAGGACTTGGTTTTATTGCTACTTTTATTTTTGAGAAGCATTATAAATTTTTAGGTTCTGTTAATTTCATCTTAACATTAGAATTTTTAGTCGCTTATCTTTTAATTTCTTGGGCTTATACAAAAAAATATATCTCTGTTAAAATATTTACTATTTCTACTTTATTGTTTGTTTGCTTTGAACTAAGTTTAAATAGTTTTTATCAAATGGAAGGAATTGCAAAAGAATGGGTCTTTGCAAGTAGAAATGCTTATGAACAAGATTTAACAGCTATTGATTCACTCGTCAAATACAGTAAAAAGAAAAATTCCAATTTCTTTAGAACTGAAAAATTAGCTATTCAAACCGGAAATGACAGTATGAAATACAATTATAATGGTATCTCTCAATTTTCTTCTGTTCGCAATACCGCAGCTAGTTCTATTCTTGATAAATTAGGTTTTAAGTCATCTGGAACTAATTTAAATTTACGTTACCAAAACAATAGTATCCTTATGGATAGTTTATTGGGTGTAAAATATAATATTTCAACAAACAATCCTCAAAAATATGGCTTTACTTCCATTAAAACGAAAGATAATTTAACACTTTATGAAAATAAGAATGCTAATTCGCTAGTATTTTTAACAAATTCAATTTACAGAGATGTAAAGTTTAATCACTTAACATTAGATAATCAAACTCGTTTTCTCAATCAGCTTTCTGGATTAAATTTAAAATACTATCACAGATTACCTCCTACAAGTAATCATAATGTTAAGAAAGTTGGAAATAGAATAGCTGCAGAAGTAGATAAAGAAAGTTATGACTCTTTTGCCAGCATCACTTACACTTTAGAAGTTCCAGCAAATAGTCAAGTTTATTTAACTCTGCCAAACTTAACTTTCTCAAATGATAACCAAAAATCAGTTGACATAACTGTAAATAACAATCAAAAAATGCATTATGGTACCAACAATGTCTTTCCATTTTTTAATCTTGGTTATTTTAAGCAAAAACAAATCATAACCGTTAAAATATCTTTCCCAGATAATTCAAAAGTTTCATTTGATAGTCCTGAATTTTATAAGCTTGACACCAGTCATTTTCAACAAGCGATAAACAAGATTCAACGACAAAAAGTATCTGTGACAACAAAACATAATACAATAACAGCACATTATCAAGCTCAACGAGATAGTTCTTTATTCTTCACAATTCCTTATGATAAAGGTTGGACTGCCACACAAAACGGAAAATCAATTAAAATTTCAAGAGCACAAAATGGCTTTATGAAAATTGATGTCAAAAAAGGCGCTGGAAAAATAAAACTGACATTTATCCCAAATGGTCTTAAAGAAGGTAGTATAGCATTTTTATCTGGAATCGCGTTATTTATAATTTACAATAAGATACGTAAGAAAAAATCGTTATAATTGAAAAACCAAACTGCACAAGAAAACAGTTTGGTTTTTATTATATTTTTACAATGTAAAAAAAGCATTCCTAAAGAATGCTTAGTAGCTCCGGCAGTAGGACTCGAACCTACGACATCATGATTAACAGTCATGCGCTACTACCAACTGAGCTATGCCGGATGATATAGTCCGTACGGGATTCGAACCCGTGTTACCGCCGTGAAAAGGCGGTGTCTTAACCCCTTGACCAACGGACCATATATGTTCTTTCACAGAACATATACTATTATACCAGTTTGGAAAACTTTGTCAATAGTTTTTATTTAAAAATTTAACTATATTTGCTATTTCATTTGCCTGCCCTGTTGTAAAATGAAGTGCAATACAGAAGACATGTTCATCTGATATACTAGAGTTGCGAAAAACAGTATAAAGGAAGATGAACATGTCCACAAATTATTCTACCACAAATCAATCCTACAAGCACTTATCTGAAGCTGAGCGAGGAGAAATTGAAGCTTATTTAAGCGTAGGACTCAAACCTGCTGAAATTGCTCGTAGACTGGGGAGAAATCGCTCTACTATTACTCGTGAAATTAATCGTGGTTCCATAACACAATTGAAAAAAGTCAATGGGCAGAAGGTCTACTACCAACACTATTATGCAGATGCTGCCCATAACCGTTATCGGAATGCTAGAGAAACCAAGGGTGCATAGCGTGGATACCTTTGTTCATACCTATAGATTCCAACATGTAGATGCAGTTGTTCCTTCAACCAAGACGCTCTATAACTATATCCATCAAGGTTTGTTAGAGATTAAGGTTATTGATTTACCAAGAGCAGTGCGGATCCGTAAGAAATTTAACAAGCGTCCCTCTACCAAGAAACATCTAGGAAAATCAATTGAAGAAAGACCAGAAGAGATTAATAATCGTTCCCGTTTTGGAGATTGGGAAATCGATTCTGTTCTGGGTGGAAAGACAACAGGAGAACCTTCTATTTTAACATTGGTAGAACGACAAACACGCTATGCTGTCACAAAGAAACTCGTGGAAAAGAAAGCAGAGTATGTCAATCAAGCAGTCTTAGAGTGTATGAAACTTTATCCCATTAAGTCCATAACTGCAGATAATGGAAACGAATTTTCATCATTGAGTAAGATAGAGGGATTAGATGTTTATTTTGCACATGCCTATTCATCTTATGAACGAGGCACAAATGAGAATTTCAATGGATTATTAAGAGAGTTCATTCCCAAAGGATCCTCACTAAAAAAACTAAATCCGACACTTTTAGAGGACTATACAAAGGCTATCAATGAAAGACCTAGACGAATCCATGGCTATCAGTCCGCAAAAAAGTTGTTTGAGCTAACTCAAACAGTTTGAAAGATACTTACTTAATCAGAGGAACAACTTTGTTGCACTTGACTTGACAATTGGGATTTTCATTTGCCTATTCTATTTATCCTTTTAATTCCTCTAAAATAGCCTTTAACTTTCCAATTTTCATTCGAGTAATCGGACAACGATGATCTTCATAAAAAATTATTTCTCGCATTTTTTTGTCATAACCTTTGATGTTTCCAATATTGACTAGATAAGATTTATGAGGTGAAAAGAAACGTCTTGTTTCTTTATCTTTTTCTTGAATATCTGCAATAGTACCATAAAATTCTTTAAAAAAGTTTTTACCGACAATTCTTAATTTATGAGAAGAACCTGTCGTTTCAATATATAAAATGTCATTAAAAGGCATTCTAACCTCTCCGCCACGAAAGCTATATTCAAAATAATCCACCATATCTTTATTTTCAATCAATGTCGCTTTTGTATACTCAATGCTGTCTTTTATATGTTTTTTAAAAGCAACATCACTCAAATTTTTATCAACAAAATCCAGTGCAGATACCTTATATTTGAAGGTCATAGTAGCAAATTCTGATTTCGTTGTAACAAAAACAATAATAGCATACGGATTGTGATGACGTATAAATTTTGCTATTTCTAAACCTTTTGTTTCCTCTCCTTTGATATCAATATCTAAAAAATATAATTGATTCACCTCATCATTTTCAACATATTCTTTAAATTCTCTTACTTTGCCAGTTACTTTAACCTTTATTGTAATTCCCATTTCTTTCGCAATCTCTGCCAAAGTTGTTTCCATTCTTACTTGATGTGAAATTTCATCTTCTAATACTAATACTTTCATTATAAACCTTCTTTCCGCACTCTCATTACTTGTGTAAAATATTCATCCTCAATTTTAGTATCGAGGATAATTCCTTCATAGTTGTTAATAATTTCTTTGATATTGCTTAAGCCTAAACCGCGTCCTTCACCCTTTGTTGAAAAATCAGTTTGGTAAATCTCTTCTAAATCTAGCGGTCTTTTCTTACGTGAATTTTGAATGACTAAGATTGTTTCTGTATCTAAATCCACCAAAGAAACATTCATCGTTTTTTGATAACTTTCTGCTGATCCTTCTATGGCATTATTCAAAAGAACACTTGTCATTCTAACCAAATCTAACAATTTAATTGGCAAAGGTTTAACAAAATCTTTTACTTCAAATGTTAATTCTATATTGTAATCTCGTGCCTTAAACAATGTTTGCGTCATAACACTTCTAAGTGCTGAATCTCCAACATTATTTAAATCAAAATACGTATATTTATCTGAACGAAGTTGTAAATTAGCATTTACTAGCACCTCCTGATAAATTCGTTCTACTTCTTTTATATTACCTGTATGAATGGCCGATTGGAAGCTTGCCAACATTCCGCCATAATCATGCCGAAAGCCTCGAATTTCATTATACAGACTCACTATTTCATCTGTATATTTTTGTAATTGTAGTTGTTCTCGTTCTTTCTGTTTAATTTGTTCTTCTTTTTCATACTTTTCGCGAATAGATTGTAAGTAGAATAAAGTTGACATAAACATTAAAAAGCAAATTGTAGCAATCATACTAGAAAAACTATTTAAATTTTTCATATTACTAAGCCAATGCGACAAATTTAATAAAAAATGAATAAATAAGAGATAAAAGTTTAACTGCACAATATTCTCTTTAAAATCCGCCTTTTTAAAATATTTAAAATTAAACTTAAAATAATCAATTGCTTTTAAAATAAAAACTAAAGAAATGATATTGATAAAAATATAAAACAATCCCCAGTATCTATCAACAAACTTATCACCTGTAACAGAAGAAATAATGACTGAAAAGAAGGTTTCAGAACTTGACACAGCTAAAGATAAAAATAGTGCTAAAAATACAGAAAGATGTTTTTTAACTTTTTTTACTTTAAAAAAATATAAATAAAAAAATAATGGTTGAATAAAAAACATCATATATCTAATGGAATAATGTATTAAAGTAGTGAAATCAGTTAAAAATACAATTCCTAAACACAACAAAGTAAAGTGAATATTCACTTTATTCACTCTACTTATTTTCTTATAGCAGTATACAACAGAAACAGCTTCTATAATTGAGAAAATAATCCAATGTATAAATTCTATTTTCACAATATTATTCTCCTAAATAATTATTTACCAAAAAGTTTTGAAAAATCAAATCCCATTCTGATTCGACTATCCCCACCAATGATTTTATCTAACTGCTCATCATTCAGTTCTTTAAATTCTACAACTTCCTTTTTTACTACCTCTTTTTTAGCAAACAACTTTTTCATAATTTCTCCTTAATGTTTGTTTTTTGTAAGAAATCTTACAAGGTAATTATACAAAATCTTCATAAATAAATTGAAAAAAACTCTAAACGACACATTTTTACATCTCAAAAGACTTCTTTATTCAGTTATAGAAAAAGGCACGCTTTCCCGTGCCCTTTTCTTATATGATCCCAGCAGGATTCGAACCTGCGACCGTTCGCTTAGAAGGCGAATGCTCTATCCAGCTGAGCTATGAGACCAATGCTCTATCATTTTAACAAAAAAAGCCTATGACGTCAAGATTACTTATGATAGGGACTTCCTTGTTGAATCATAAACGATCGATAAATTTGTTCTACTAAAACTAATCGCATTAACTGATGAGGAAGTGTCAATTTTCCAAAACTCATCAGCAAATTAGCCCTTTTTTTGACAGCAGTAGACAGACCAAGACTCCCACCAATCACAAAAGTAATATCCGAAAATCCACGAACAGTCACATCGCTTAATCTCTTACTGAATTCTTCTGACGGAAATTGTTGCCCTTCAATAGCTAAAGCAATCACAAATTCTTTATCATTAATTTTCGATAAGATACGAGTTCCTTCTTTGTCAAGAATTTGTTGATTTTCTAAGTGACTTGCCTTATCAGGTGTTTTTTCATCTGGAAGTTCAATCATATCAAATTTAGTAAAGCGCCCTAAACGTTTTACATACTCTGCTATTCCATCTTTAAGGTATTTTTCTTTTAATTTTCCAACAGTTACAAGTTTTATTTTCATATCTCTATTCTACCATATCCACAATTATTTCACACCTTATTCACAGGATAAAAAATAAATTACCTTATAAATGACTTAGAAAATCACAGATTTTAAAAGTTATCCACAATTTGTGGAAAAGATAAAACATTTAAGCTATAATTAAGTTAAATTCTTTATACTTTCAGTAATTGAAATAACTAGGAGGAAGATATGAAAAACTCTTCAAATTTCACAAAAAAATTGTTATTGCTTTTCATGGTCTTAGCTATAGGTTTTATTGGTGGTTTACTTGGAAACTTAACTTCATCTAAATTATCAACAAATAGCTCTACAACGACTAAAGTTAATCAAGTTACTACTGCTTATAAAAATACAAATTCCACAACACAAGCTGTGAGTAAAGTAAAAGATGCTGTTGTATCCGTTATTACCTATGCTAATAATAATTCACAAAACAGTGTGTTTGGAAATGATGATTCAAATAATAACAATGATAATTCTCAACAAGTAGCTAGCGAAGGATCTGGAGTTATTTATAAAAAAGATGGAAAATACGCTTACTTAGTAACCAATACCCACGTTATCAGTGGTGCTAAAAAAGTTGACATTCGTTTAGCAGATGGTAATAAAGTTCCTGGAGAAATTGTAGGGTCAGATACTTATTCTGATATCTCCGTTGTTCGCATCAGTGCTGATAAAGTAAAATCAGTTGCTGAATTTGGAGATTCTAGCAAATTGACTGTTGGTGAGACAGCTATTGCAATTGGAAGTCCACTTGGTTCAAATTATGCTAATACTGTGACTCAAGGAATTATTTCTAGTTTAAATCGTAATGTTTCTCTAAAATCTGAAGACGGACAAACGATTTCAACACAAGCTATTCAAACAGACACAGCTATCAACCCAGGGAACTCTGGTGGACCACTTGTGAATATCCAAGGGCAAGTAATTGGTATTACTTCAAGTAAAATAGCTAACAACGGCGGAACTTCGGTTGAAGGATTAGGATTTGCTATTCCATCTAATGATGTTATAAACATTATTAACCAGTTAGAAGCAAATGGAACTGTTACACGACCAGCTCTAGGAATCCAAATGATTGACATCACTAATCTGTCTAGTTCAGATCTATCACGTTTAAAACTCCCATCAAAAATAACTAGTGGAGTTATCGTACGTTCAGCTCAATCTGGAATGCCAGCTGAAGGAAAACTTCAAAAATATGATGTGATTACAAAAGTAGATGATAAAGAAATTTCTTCAACAAGTGATTTACAATCCGCTTTATACAAACATTCAATTGGTGACAACATAAAAATCACTTTCTATCGTGATGGAAAAGAAACTACTACTACCATTAAGCTTACAAAATCTACAAAAGATTTAGATTCAAATAATTGACACTTTATTAACACATCTTTACAGAATTGTAAAGGTGTGTTATTCTATATAAACATGGAAAAATATCAATATATTGCACTTAAGGACATTCAAACTAATCCTTATCAACCAAGAAAAGAATTTTCAGAAGAAAAAATTACTGAGCTTGCTAATTCTATAAAAGAACATGGGATTATTCAGCCCATTATTGTACGAAAATCTCCGATAATTGGTTATGAATTGCTAGCTGGTGAAAGGCGTTTTAAAGCTGCTAAATTAGCAGGCTTAACAAATATACCAGCTATTATAAAAGAAGTAACAGATGATGAAATGATGAAGCAAGCTATCATTGAAAATTTACAACGAGAAGATTTAAATCCTATAGAAGAAGCACAATCTTATCAATATTTGATTGACAAAGGGTTGACACATAAAGAGATCGCTCTGACTATGGGAAAATCACGTCCTTATATTACAAATTCTGTTCGGTTATTAAATTTACCTCTCAATATTATCGAAGCGATAAAAGAAGGAAATATTTCTCAAGGACACGCTCGTCTGCTCATCAATCTCTCAGAAAAAGAGCAAAATCAGTGGTTTGATAAAATATTATCTCAAGGCCTTTCTGTTCGGCAGTTAGAAAAACAATTGCATTCCCAACAGACAAAAACTGTAACAAAAAATAAACATCATCTCTTCCTCAAAGAGGAAGAAAAAAGATTAAAAAAGATATTTGGTACAGAGATTTCTCTTCAATTTTCTAAACAATCTCAATCAGGGAAAATTTGTATTCATTTTTCAAACCTAGAAGAATATCAAAGAATTATTGACAGCTTTAAATAAGGCTGTTATTTTTATTCTTTCAAGTCACAGAGTTATCCACTCTTATTTTATAAGAAAACCTTAATAAATCACAGAAAAACTGCTTTATTCACAATTTGTGGAAAACTCCAAAGAACAATGTGAATTTATTTCCACAGATTGTGGAAAACTTTTGCGTTTTATGTTAAAATAACTTCTATGGATAATTAAATATAACGAAGATTTATTAGCAAGGAAGGAGGTTTCTTATGTCACAAGAAGCTAATTTTTGGGCGCGTGTTTTAGAATTGGCTCAAAAACAGATCAAAAAAAATACATATGATTATTTTGTTTCAGGAGCTCGGTTAATGAAAGTTGAAAATTTTCAAGCTACTGTACTTCTTGACAGTCCTGTCAAACAATTATTTTGGGATCAAAATTTAGCAGATGTCATCATTACTGCAGGGTTTGAAATTTATAATGACCAAATTACCGTACACTATATCTTTCAAGAGGAAAATGATGAAGTTACTCAATCAACAAATACAAATCATTCAGTAGTTAAACCAAGCCTTCCTCCCATTGAAACCGGGTTAAAAGCAAAATATACATTTGATAATTTTGTTCAAGGCGATGGAAATGTTTGGGCTCTATCGGCGGCACTCGCTGTTTCTGAAAATTTAGCAACAACTTATAATCCATTGTTTATCTATGGTGGACCAGGATTAGGAAAAACCCATTTACTAAATGCAATTGGAAATCAAATTTTAGAAAATATTCCTGATGCTAGAGTGAAATACATTCCTGCTGAGACTTTTATCAACGACTTTTTAGAACATCTTCGATTAGGGGAAATGGAAAGCTTTAAGAGAACTTATCGAAGCCTCGATCTTTTATTGATTGATGACATTCAATCTTTAGGAGGAAAAAAAGTTTCTACTCAAGAAGAATTTTTCAATACCTTTAATGCTTTGCACGGAGATAATAAACAAATTGTTTTAACAAGCGACCGAAGTCCTGATCATCTGGATAATCTTGAAGAACGTTTAGTCACGCGCTTCAAATGGGGATTAACTCAAAACATTACTCCACCTGATTTTGAAACAAGAATCGCCATTTTACGCAATAAGATAGAAGATTTAGATTACATTTTTCCAAATGATACCTTAGAATATCTAGCAGGTCAATTTGATTCAAATGTGCGAGATTTAGAAGGTGCTCTAAATGATATTTCTCTTATGGCTAGAGTAAAAAATCTGAAAGAAATTACAATTGACGCTGCTGCTGAAGCTATTCGAGCTCGAAAACAAGATGCAAGTCAAATTTTAGTTATTCCAATTGATAAAATCCAAACAGAAGTTGGAAATTTCTATGGAGTCAGCGTTAAAGAAATGAAAGGAAGTCGTCGGGTTCAAAATATTGTCCTTGCTAGACAAGTAGCTATGTATTTGGCCCGTGAATTAACCGATAATAGTCTTCCAAAAATTGGAAGAGAATTTGGCGGTAAAGATCATACAACGGTCATACATGCTCATGGGAAAATTAAAACAATGCTCGAAACGGATGATAATCTTCGATTAGAAATAGAAAATATAAAAAATAAAATCAGATAACTGTGGATAATTGCAAAAAAATGTTAAAGTTATTCACAATTTATAAACAAGCCTATTTTTGTGCTCTATCGCTGATTAGGAAGCTTTTCCACAAGTTTCACACAAACTACTATTACTATTAACTTAATAATCATAAAATAATAAAAGGAGTTTCTATGATTAACTTTTCAATCAATAAAAATTTATTTTTACAAGCTTTAAATACAACCAAACGCGCTATTAGTCTTAAAAATGCTATTCCAATTCTTTCTACAGTAAAAATTGATGTTACAAATGAAGGAATTACATTAATTGGTTCAAATGGGCAAATCTCTATTGAAAATTTTATTTCAATTAAAAACGAAAATGCAGGGCTTTTAGTGACCTCTTCAGGCTCCATTTTGCTTGAAGCAACTTTTTTTATCAATGTTGTATCAAGTCTTCCTGATGTTACACTTGATTTTAAAGAAATTGAGCAAAAGCAAATTGTTTTAACTAGTGGCAAATCAGAAATTACCTTAAAAGGAAAAGATGCAGATCAATACCCTCGTATTCAAGAAATTTCAGCAAGTAATCCTTTGGTGCTTGAAACAAGTGTTCTTAAAAATATTATTAACGAGACAGCTTTTGCAGCTAGTACACAAGAAAGTCGCCCGATTTTAACGGGGGTTCATTTTGTTTTAACAGAAAATAAAAATTTAAAGACGGTTGCAACAGACTCTCATCGGATGAGTCAAAAGAAGATTGTTTTAGAAAAAAATGGGGATAATTTTGATGTTGTTATTCCTAGTCGTTCTCTACGCGAATTTTCAGCCGTTTTTACGGATGATATTGAAACAGTAGAGATTTACTTCACAAATAATCAATTGCTCTTTAGAAGTGAAAATATTAGCTTCTACACTCGGCTGTTAGAGGGAAATTATCCTGATACCGACCGTTTAATTCCAACAGAATTTACTAGTATCGTAACATTTGATAAAAATAACCTTCGTTATGCAATGGAACGCGCACGCCTTCTTTCAAATGCAACTCAAAATGGAACAGTTAAATTAGAAATTATAAATGGTGTAGTTAGTGCACATGTGAACTCTCCTGAAGTTGGCCGTGTAAATGAAGAAATTGATACTGAAAGTATATCAGGTCAAGATTTAACCATCAGTTTTAATCCAACGTATTTAATTGATTCATTGAAAGCTATTAATAGTGAAAAAGTTACAATCAGCTTTATTTCGGCTGTACGTCCATTTACTTTAGTTCCAAATGAAGATACAGAGAACTTTATTCAATTGATTACACCAGTGAGAACAAACTAATGTATGATGTAGGAAATTTTGTTGAAATGAAAAAACCACATGCTTGTACGATTAAATCTACAGGCAAAAAAGCAAATCGTTGGGAAATTATTCGAGTGGGTGCGGATATTAAAATTCGCTGTACAAATTGCCAACATATCGTGATGATGAGCCGATATGATTTTGAACGAAAACTAAAAAAAGTGCTAGGAAATTGATTTCTTAGCACCTTTTCATAATCTTATTTTAATTTTTCAAATTTACCGTCTGTAATTTCTTTAAAACCTTTACTTGTTAAGAGTTCTTTACTAGCTTTCATACTAACTTTTTTACTTTTTCTCGTATTCTTATCTGTATACATTCCAGGTAAGGTTGCTAATTTATCAAAGTCTACTTTATTAAAGTTAATTTCTACAGTTTCCTTAACTCCCTTTTCTTCATAAGTGACTTTTTCTTTAATTCCCTCAATATTTTGATACATTTGAGAAGCTTTATCAATTCTGTCTTTAACATCTTCTTTTTTAGTAGCTCCTAAGGTTTTATAAGACCAAAATGAATTAGTAGTTTGTTTTGTTACAATATCTCCTTTATAATAATAGGTTAAACGTAAGTCGTATTGCAAATTTTGATCAATTCTTTGAAATGACATCTTTTTTTCTTGAGATCCGCATGCAATGAGAGTGATGAGCGAAAAAACTGTAACAAAACCAACCAATAATTGTTTTAAATATCTTTTTTTCATGGCATTACCTCCTATACCTCAATAAAATTATAATATTTTTATTGGGAAAATACAACATTTTACAAAAATGATTAAGTTATAAGTCAAATAGTGGTAAATATGATATAATGGTTTATTGAATTGAAAAGGTGAAAGGAAGAGCGAAATGGCTTTAACAGCAGGAATTGTGGGATTGCCTAATGTTGGAAAATCCACTTTATTTAATGCAATTACAAAAGCAGGAGCAGAGGCAGCTAACTACCCCTTTGCGACGATTGACCCTAATGTTGGACGGGTAGAAGTTCCAGATGCTCGTTTGGATAAATTAACAGAGCTTATCAAACCACAGAAAAAAGTGCCAACAACTTTTGAGTTTACAGATATTGCAGGGATTGTAAAAGGAGCTTCAAAAGGAGAAGGTCTTGGAAATAAATTTTTGGCTAACATTCGTGAAGTTGATGCCATTGTTCATGTGGTTCGGGCTTTTGATGATGAAAATGTTATGCGGGAACAAGGACGTGAGTCAAGTTTTGTTGACCCAATGGCTGATATTGAAACAATTAATCTTGAGTTGATTTTAGCAGATTTAGAAAGTATCAATAAACGCTACACACGTGTAGAAAAAGTTGCTCGAACGCAAAAAGACAAAGATTCAGTAGCTGAGTTTCATGTTTTGCAAAAAATCAAACCAGTTTTAGAAAATGGTTTATCAGCTCGTACCATTGAATTTGATGAGGAAGAACAAAAGATTGTCAAAAAATTATTTTTATTGACTACAAAACCAGTGCTTTATGTTGCGAATGTTGGTGAAGACGAGGTAGCAGATCCGGATAATATTGAGTATGTTCAACAAATTCGCAAGTTTGCAGCAACTGAAAATGCAGAGGTAGTGGTTATATCTGCGCGTGCTGAAGAAGAAATTTCTGAGCTAGATGATGAAGATAAAGCTGAATTTCTTGAAGCAATGGGCTTGAACGAATCTGGGGTTGACAAATTAACCAGAGCAGCTTATCATTTATTAGGACTTGGAACTTATTTTACAGCAGGAGAAAAAGAAGTTCGAGCTTGGACATTTAAATGTGGCATGAAAGCACCACAAGCAGCTGGCATTATTCACTCAGACTTTGAGAAAGGCTTCATTCGTGCTGTAACCATGTCTTATGATGATTTAGTGAAATATGGAAGTGAAAAAGCAGTCAAAGAAGCAGGACGACTGCGTGAAGAAGGAAAAGAATATATCGTTCAAGATGGCGATATTATGGAATTTAGATTTAATGTGTAAAGCATTGTAAACTAAATATAAACGAGGTTGGAAAAACTTTTCCAACCCTTTTGGTCTTTTTAGAGGTAAAAAATGGTAAAGATGATTGTAGGTTTGGGAAATCCTGGAGAAAAATATTTTGAAACAAGACATAATGTCGGATTTATGCTAATTGACAAAATGTGTAAAGAACAAAATTTAAAGTTTACAACTGATAAAATTTTTCAAGCAGAAATAGCTTCTACATTTTTTTATGGTGAGAAAGTGTATTTTGTCAAACCAACGACCTTTATGAATGAGAGTGGAAAGGCTGTTCATGCTCTTTTATCTTATTATGGTCTAGATATTGAAGATTTAGTGGTTATCTATGATGACTTAGATATGGAAGTAGGAAAAATACGACTTAGAGCAAAAGGATCAGCTGGTGGTCACAATGGCATCAAATCAATTATAAAACATATAGGAACCCAAGAATTTAAACGAATTAAAATTGGTATTGGTCGTCCCGAAAATAATATAACCATTATTCACCATGTGTTAGGAAAATTTTCAAAAGGAGACTATGCTATAATTTTAAATATACTTGACAAAGTTGACAGTGCTGTAAATTATTATTTACATTCTAATAATTTTGAACAAACAATGCAACAATACAATGGATAAAAAGATGGATATTATTGAGTTATTTAATCAAAATAAACAAATAGTTGATTGGCAAAGAAATCTAAATAAATCAACTCGGCAGTTATTAATGGGTTTGTCATCTTCAACTAAGGCTATTACAATGGCCTCTTGTGTAGAGGAGAATCACAAAATTTTGATTTTAACGTCTACTTATAGTGAAGCAGAAAGACTTTCTAGTGATCTGATTGGCTTGGTGGGAGAAGAGAGGGTCTATACATTTCTTGCAGATGATACTCCGTTAGCTGAGTTTGTTTTTTCTTCTCAAGAAAAGATTTTTTCTCGTTTGGAAGCTCTAGATTTTTTATTAGATTCTCAACAATCAGGATTTTTGATAGTTAATGTGGCAGCTAGTCAACTATTTTTACCCAATCCTGTTAATTTCAATTCAGCTTATATTGATTTAAAAATAGGGCAAGAATATGAGTTGAAAGATTTGATTTCTCAATTGCTAAATTCAGGTTATAAGCAAGTATCACAAGTATTGAAACAAGGGGAGTTTAGTCTTCGTGGTGATATTTTAGATATTTTTGAGCGCTCTAGTCAAATGCCTTTTCGGGTTGAATTTTTTGGTGATGAAGTTGATGGTATTCGTCTATTTAATCCTGAAAATCAAATTTCTATTCAAAATGTAGAACATGTGCATATTCATCCTGCTACAGATATCATATTTACTAAAGCAGATTATAAAAGTGCACAGAAAAAAATAGAAAATCTTATAGAAAAAACTGTAGATTCAACTTCAAAATCTTATTTAGAGGAGATTTTAGCTAGTACAAAAGAACAAATTCAACATACTGATATTAGAAAATTATTGTCTTATTTTTATCAAAATGAATGGACAATTCTTGATTATCTTCCAAAACATAGCCCAATTTTCTTTGATGATTTTCAAAAAATTATGAATAGATATGCTCAGTTTCAATTAGAAACAGCAAATTTATTGACAGAAGATTTACAAAATAGTAAGGCAGTTGAAAATCAATCTTATTTTGTAGATGTTTATTCAATATTTAGAAAGTATAAACCAGCTACCTTCTTTTCCAATTTTCATAAAGGACTGGGAAATTTAAAATTTGATTCTCTTTATCAATTTAATCAGTATCCTATGCAGGAATTTTTTAGTCAATTTCAGCTTTTGAAAGAAGAAATCAGTCGCTATAAAAAATCTAACTACACAGTTATTATACAATCAAATTCTTTATTGACTTTACAAAGTTTACATAAAAGTTTACAAGAATATGAAATTCCACTTGATTATGTTAATGATACTAAAATTCATGAACATGCTGTTCAATTAGTAGAAGGGCATTTAGTTCAAGGATTTAATTTTGTAGATGAAAAAATTGTTTTGATTACAGAGTATGAAATTCTGCAAAAAAAAGTAAAACGAAAAGTTCGTAGACAGAATATTTCTAACGCTGAACGTTTGAAAAATTATAATGAGCTGGAAAAGGGAGATTATGTTGTTCATAATGTTCATGGAATTGGGCGATATTTAGGAATTGAGACGATTGAAATTTCAGGAATTCATCGTGATTATCTCACTATTCAATATCAAAATGCAGATCGTATTTCTATTCCTGTTGATCAGATTCAGCTTCTTTCTAAATATGTTGCGAGTGATGGTAAAGCTCCTAAGATCAATAAATTAAATGATGGACGTTTTCAAAAAACTAAACAGAGAGTACAACATCAAGTTGAAGACATTGCTGAGGATTTAATTAAACTTTACGCAGAGAGAAGTCAATTAAAGGGATTTGCGTTTTCTAGTGATGATTCTTATCAGCAAGAATTTGATAATGATTTTCCTTATGTAGAAACAGAAGATCAGTTGCGTTCTATAAAAGAAGTTAAAAAAGACATGGAAAGTGATCATCCTATGGACCGTCTTTTAGTTGGGGATGTTGGTTTTGGGAAGACGGAAGTAGCTATGAGAGCTGCTTTTAAAGCAGTAAATGATCATAAACAAGTGGTAATTTTAGTTCCCACTACGGTTTTAGCTCAACAGCACTATACGAACTTTAAGGAGCGTTTTAACGATTTTCCTATCAACATTGAAGTATTAAGTCGTTTTAAAAGTAAATCAGAACAAAAAATAATTTTAGAAAAATTAAAAAAAGGGCAGGTGGATATTATTATTGGAACGCATCGTCTCCTGTCAAAAGATATTGTATTTGCTGATTTAGGACTCATTGTTATTGATGAGGAGCAACGTTTTGGAGTTAAGCATAAAGAAAAATTAAAAGAGTTGAAAACAAAAGTTGATGTTTTAACTTTGACGGCGACCCCTATTCCTCGTACACTCCATATGTCTATGTTAGGTATACGTGATTTATCAGTTATTGAAACTCCTCCAACAAATCGCTACCCAGTTCAAACTTATGTTTTAGAAAATAATGCAACAGTTATTCGAGATGCAGTTTTAAGAGAAATGGATCGAGGAGGACAGGTTTACTATCTTTACAATAAAGTTGACACAATGGAGCAAAAAGTTTCAGAATTGAAAGAATTGATTCCAGAAGCTTCTATTGGATATGTACATGGTCAAATGAGTGAAATTCTTCTTGAAAATACTTTACTTGATTTTATCAATGGGGAATATGATATTTTGGTGACAACGACTATTATTGAAACTGGTGTTGATATTCCTAATGTTAATACTCTTTTTATTGAAAATGCAGATCATATGGGATTGTCAACTTTATATCAATTAAGAGGGCGTATTGGTCGTAATAATCGTATTGCTTATGCCTATCTCATGTATCGTCCAGACAAGGTTTTAACAGAAATTTCTGAAAAACGTTTGGAAACTATAAAAGGATTTACAGAATTAGGCTCTGGTTTTAAAATTGCTATGCGAGATTTATCTATTCGTGGTGCTGGAAATATTTTAGGAAGTTCACAATCTGGTTTTATTGATTCTGTTGGATTTGAGATGTATTCTCAATTATTAGAAGAGGCTATTGCTAAAAAACAAGGCAAAGAAAAAAGACGGCAAAAAGGAAATGCTGAAATTAATTTGCAGATTGATGCCTATCTTCCTAGTGATTATATTGCTGATGAAAGGCAGAAAATTGAGATTTACAAACGTATTCGCGAGATTGACAATCGTGTAAATTATGAAGAATTACAGAATGAATTGATAGATCGTTTTGGAGAATATCCAGATGTTGTTGCCTTTTTATTAGAAATTGGCCTTGTAAAGTCTTATTTAGATCAAGCTTTTGTCCAGCTTGTTGAAAAAAAGCAACAATCTGTGATTGTCCGATTTGAAAAAGTTTCTCAACAGTTTTTCTTAACTCAAGATTACTTTGAAGCTCTTTCTGTGACAAATTTAAAAGCAAGAATTTCAGAAAATAAGGGATTGATTGAAGTTATATTTGATGTAAAAAATAAAAAAGATTATGAAATTTTAGAAGGACTTTTGCAGTTTTCAGAAAAATTAGTAGAAATTAAAAATCAAAAGAAAAATTGCTAACTTTACAATTTTGTAAAGTTTCGCTTTCATCTATAATATTTTCTTAAAAAATGGTAAAATAATAAATTGAGGTAACTTTATGAGATTAGATAAATATTTAAAAGTATCCCGTATTATAAAACGTCGTCCTATTGCTAAAGAGGTGGCCGATAAAGGAAGAATTAAAGTAAATGGAATTTTAGCTAAAAGTTCAACAGATTTAAAAATCAATGATGAAATAGAGATTCGTTTTGGAAATAAAATTTTATTAGTTCGTGTTCTAGAAATGAAAGACAGTACTAAAAAAGAAGATGCCACTAAAATGTACGAAATTATAAAAGAAACAAAGGTAGAAGTAGATGGCTAGAAATATTGTTCAATTAAATAATCGCTATATACAAGATGAAAACCAACATCGCCGTTATTTAGAGCAAGAAAGAAGAAAAAAGAATCGCTTTATGGGTTGGGTGTTGATTTTAGTCATCTTATTGTTTATTTTACCGACATTTAATTTGGTTCAAAGCTATCGAAATTTATTAGAACGTCGAACACAATTGATGCATCTACAAAAGAGATACGAAGAAATAAGCAACGAAAAAGAATCTCAAAAAGCTTTTGCTAATAAATTAAAAGATGAAGAATATGCTGCTAAATATGCACGTGCTAAATATTATTATTCTAAACAAGGGGAATATATCTATACAATCCCAGGATTGTTGCCACAGTAAGGATGGAAAATTTATTAAAAACGATTGAACAATTTTTGGAGTTTTCTGATGAAAAATTAGAAGAATTATCCAGAAAGAATCAGGCATTAAAATTAGAAGAGACTAAAAAGGAAAGGGGAGAGCATGCGTAAGTTGCTATTTCTATTATTGTTGCCAGCATTTTTTACTGCAAAAGTAGTAGTAAGTACGGAACAAGATGTCGAATTGACTGCAAAGCAACAGTATGAAATTACTAGTACGACCTACAGTAACTACTACACGGATCTTCCAACCAATCCAAATGTTTATGAGCAAATTTCAACTTATACGTCCTTAAATTTAGAAAAAGTTGCTGGGAGTTTAACTCCGAATACATCAATTAAACTTTCTGACTTACAAGTCAATGAACAAGGACTCCCAGTTTTTAAACTCGCAAATGGGCAATTTGTTCCTGCCGATAAACGAATGATTTATGATGATATTGTCCAATCTAGTGCAGATGTTTCTCAAACAATGTGGCTTAGACCATCATTTGTAGTTTACAATCAACCTTTTATAAATGGAACAAAAGAAGTTAAGACGAATTTATTACCTTATCATCCAGTGAAAATTACTCAACTTGCTGAGACGACATCAGGAAAATATGCTTATGTTGAAGGCAAAGGTTGGATTGATATGGAATACTTATCTGATACAGATAATCGTATGGATAAAGTTCAAGATATTTTAACAAGCAAGTACAATAAAGCAGACTATTCGATCTATGTAAAACAATTAGATTCTGGAAAAACTGCTGGTATAAACCCAGATTTGGAAATGTATTCTGCTAGTGTGGCAAAACTTCCTATTCTTTATTACGCTCAGAAGCAATTAAATGAAGGAAAATACAAATCATCTTCTGGTTTAAAATATATTCCTGCTGTAAATGACTATTCAGGTGCTTATGATACAGAAGGTAGTGGAAGCATTTCTAAAAAATCAGATAATAAGTCCTACAGCATTCAGGATTTGATGAACCATATTGCAAAAGAATCAGATAATGCAGCTACAAATATTTTAGGATATTATATTACTAATCAATCAGACAGCACTTATCAAGCAACAATTGAGCAAATTGCTGGGAAAAAATGGGATGTGGAAAAACGCGATGCTTCAGCAAGGATGGCAGGAAATGTGATGGAAGCTATCTATGAACAAAATGGGGACATTATCAATGCACTATCACAAACAAATTTTGATGAGCAACGTATTTCTAAAAATATAAATGTAAAAGTGGCTCATAAAATTGGGGATGCTTATGATTTTAAGCATGATGTTGCAATTGTTTATGCTAATTCTCCTTTTGTTCTGTCTATTTTTACAAATCATGCTGATTATGACACCATTTCTAAAATTGCAGATGATATTTATGAGGTTTTAAAATGATAGAACAACAATTTTTTCAAATGGTGCAAAAAAAAGGCTATTTCAGACATCATAGAAAAGTTTTACTTGCTATTTCTGGTGGACTAGATTCTATGACTTTGCTTGACTGGCTTTATAAATATCGTGAAAAACTAGAAATAGAAATTTACCTTGCTCATGTTAATCATGGAGTGAGAGAAGAATCTGATTTTGAGGAAGAAGAACTAAAAAAAATAGCAACGAAACTTGGTGTAAGCATTTTTACATCAAGTTTTTCTGGACCATTCTCAGAACAAAAAGCGCGTGATTTTCGCTATGCTTTTTTCAAAAAAATTATGTTAGAAGAAAATTGCACAGCTTTGGTGACAGCACACCATGCTGATGACCAAGCAGAAACGATTTTTATGAGAATTCTTCGTGGCAGCCGTTTATGTCATATTTCAGGAATGAAAGAAAAACAAAAATTTGCAAATGGAGAATTGATAAGACCGTTGCTTTCTTTTCAAAAATCAAATTTCCCTCCTATTTTTCATTTTGAGGATTGGACAAATCAAGAGAACCATTATTTGCGCAATCGAATTCGAAATGAGTATTTTCCATTGTTAGAACAAGAAAATCCGCAGTTCAGGAAGCATTTAATAGAATTGGGAACAGAAATTTCTCAAATGCAAGATGCATTAGCATATTTAACTAAAAATATTGTAGCGACGAATCTGCAGGAATTTCAATCTCAACCTTACTCTGTGCAAAGTTTTTTGCTACAGGCTTATTTAAAGAAATTTCCTGATTTGCAGCTCAGTAAAGCACATTTTTCTGATATTTTAGCAATCTTGAACAAGCAATCTAATTATCAGCAACCACTTAAAGCGGGTTACGAACTCTATAAAAATTATGATTCCTTTGAGATTCGTAAAATCAGTCCACAGTCTGATTTAAAAGTGGATTCAATTTTGTTAAAATATAACGATATTGTGGAATATGGTCATTATCGCTTTTCTTTTGGAAAAGAACTTCATGGAAAAAACATCCAAGAAGTGTTTGTTTCACGTGAAACAGAAATTTTACTTCGACATAGAAAAGAACAAGATGAAATTATTTTGAATCAACACCATAAAAAGCTTCGTCGGTATTTTATTGATCAAAAAATTCCTATAGATCAAAGAAAAAATGCTATTGTTATTGAACAAAACGGGGAAATCTTAGCAATTGCTGGAATCGTAACATGTGATTTGAGTAAGAGTCAAAAAAATGATATAATGTATAACAAACTTTATATTCAAAATTTAGATAGGTAAAGAAGATGCTAGAACAAGATATTAAGAAAGTTTTGGTTTCACATGATGAGATCGTGGCAGCAGCACAAAATCTAGGAGCTCAATTAACTAGTGATTATGCAGGGAAAAATCCTATTTTTGTAGGAATTCTAAAAGGTTCCATTCCTTTTATGGCAGAGTTGATAAAGCATGTTGATACCCATATTGAAATGGATTTTATGTTAGTGTCAAGCTATCATGGTGGAACATCTAGCAGTGGTGTTATCAATATTATTAAAGATATTGATCAAGATATTGCTGGACGTCATATTCTTTTTGTCGAAGATATTATTGATACGGGAAAAACATTGAAAAGTCTTTGTGAATTATTTAAAGAAAAAAATGCTGCATCTGTTAAAATTGCTACACTTTTAGACAAGCCGGCAGGACGAAAAGTTGATATTGAAGCGGATTACACATGTTTTACAATTCCAAATGAATTTGTAGTTGGTTATGGTCTAGATTTTGATGAAAACTATCGAAATCTACCATATGTAGGGGTTTTAAAAGAAGAAGTTTATACAAAATAAAAAGGTATATTGATAGATAGATGAAAAATAAACAAAATAATGGTTTTATAAAAAATCCTTTCCTATATATTTTAATCATTGTTGTTGTTATTACAGGTTTTCAGTATTTTTCAGCTGGAAGTTCTGTAGGTCGCAGTCAACAAATTAACTATACTGAGTTAGTTAAAGAAATTAGAAATGGAAATGTAAAGGATATTAGCTATCAGCCAAATGGTAGTGTTATTGAAGTTGCAGGTACTTATAAGAAAGAAAAGAAGGTAAAGGATAATAGTGGTATTCAGTTTTTTACTCCTTCTTCTACCTCTGTAAGTCGCTTTACTAGTGTTATTCTACCTTCAGACTTAACGGTAGCTGAATTACAAAAATTAGCTTCAGATAAAGGAACTGAAATCACCATTAAACGTGAAAGTTCAAGTGGTGTTTGGATTCAAGTGCTGACAACTCTGGTGCCATTTGCCATCTTTGCTTTCTTCCTGTTCTCTATGATGAATCAAGGTGGAGGCGGTGGAGCGCGTGGAGCCATGAGCTTTGGACGTAATAAAGCGCGTGCGACAAACAAAGAAGATATAAAAGTACGTTTTTCTGATGTAGCAGGTGCGGAAGAAGAAAAACAAGAATTAGTTGAAGTTGTTGAATTTTTAAAAGATCCTAAACGTTATACAAAACTAGGAGCTCGTATACCAGCTGGTGTTCTTCTTGAAGGTCCTCCAGGAACTGGTAAAACCCTTCTTGCTAAAGCTGTTGCTGGAGAAGCAGGAGTTCCATTCTTTAGTATTTCAGGTTCAGATTTCGTTGAAATGTTTGTCGGTGTCGGTGCTAGCCGTGTTCGCTCTCTTTTTGAAGATGCAAAAAAAGCAGCCCCAGCGATTATTTTTATTGATGAAATTGATGCTGTTGGTCGTCAACGTGGAGTTGGACTTGGCGGAGGAAACGATGAACGCGAACAAACCCTTAATCAACTTCTGATTGAGATGGATGGTTTTGAAGGTAATGAGGGAATTATTGTTATTGCAGCAACAAACCGTAGTGATGTGCTAGATCCGGCGCTTCTGCGTCCTGGTCGATTTGACCGTAAAGTTCTTGTTGGGCAACCAGATGTAAAAGGTCGTGAAGCTATCCTTCGTGTTCATGCTAGAAATAAACCTCTTGCTGAAGATGTTGACTTAAAACTAGTTGCTCAACAAACGCCTGGTTTTGTTGGTGCTGATTTGGAAAATGTGTTAAATGAAGCGGCTCTTGTCGCAGCGCGTCGAAATAAGAAAGTTATTGATGCTTCCGATATAGATGAAGCAGAAGATCGTGTTATTGCAGGACCGTCTAAAAAAGATAAGACAGTTTCACAACGTGATCGGCAAATTGTCGCTTATCATGAGGCAGGACATACGATTGTTGGTCTTGTTTTATCAAATGCACGTGTCGTTCACAAGGTAACCATTGTACCTCGTGGTCGTGCAGGTGGATATATGATTGCTCTTCCGAAAGAAGATCAGACTCTTTTATCTAAAGAAGATATGAAAGAGCAATTGGCAGGACTTATGGGGGGACGTGTTGCTGAAGAAATTATTTTTAACGTCCAAACTACAGGTGCTTCAAATGACTTTGAACAAGCTACACAAATGGCACGTGCGATGGTAACAGAGTATGGTATGAGTGAAAAACTCGGTCCGGTTCAATATGAAGGAAACCATGCGATGTTTGGCGCTGCGAGCCCACAAAAATCAATTTCAGAGCAAACTGCATATGAAATTGATGAAGAAGTTCGTAATTTGCTTAATGAAGCGCGCAACAAAGCAGCAGAAATTATCCAATCAAATCGCGAAAAGCATAAATTAATTGCGGAAGCTCTTCTTAAATACGAAACACTTGATAGTCATCAAATCAAATCATTATATGAAACTGGCGAAATGCCTGATGAACCAAATGCAAGTTCTTCACATGCTTTGAGCTATGATGAAGTGAAATCTCAAATGGAAGAGCAAAAACCAGAATAAATTAAAATGTTAAAGAGGCTGGGACAAAAGTCCAACCTCAAATATAAAAAGCGAACAAAACTAGTTTTCTGGTAATCAGAATTCTGCTTTGTTCGCTTTTCGCATTTAATTATAGATTTGAAGGGCTTAATAATTAAGATTGCCCTGTTGTAAAATGAAGTGCAACACAGAAGACATGTTCATCTGATATACTAGAGTTGCGAAAAACAGTATAAAGGAAGATGAACATGTCCACAAATTATTCTACCACAAATCAATCCTACAAGCACTTATCTGAAGCTGAGCGAGGAGAAATTGAAGCTTATTTAAGCGTAGGACTCAAACCTGCTGAAATTGCTCGTAGACTGGGGAGAAATCGCTCTACTATTACTCGTGAAATTAATCGTGGTTCCATAACACAATTGAAAAAAGTCAATGGGCAGAAGGTCTACTACCAACACTATTATGCAGATGCTGCCCATAACCGTTATCGGAATGCTAGAGAAACCAAGGGTGCATAGCGTGGATACCTTTGTTCATACCTATAGATTCCAACATGTAGATGCAGTTGTTCCTTCAACCAAGACGCTCTATAACTATATCCATCAAGGTTTGTTAGAGATTAAGGTTATTGATTTACCAAGAGCAGTGCGGATCCGTAAGAAATTTAACAAGCGTCCCTCTACCAAGAAACATCTAGGAAAATCAATTGAAGAAAGACCAGAAGAGATTAATAATCGTTCCCGTTTTGGAGATTGGGAAATCGATTCTGTTCTGGGTGGAAAGACAACAGGAGAACCTTCTATTTTAACATTGGTAGAACGACAAACACGCTATGCTGTCACAAAGAAACTCGTGGAAAAGAAAGCAGAGTATGTCAATCAAGCAGTCTTAGAGTGTATGAAACTTTATCCCATTAAGTCCATAACTGCAGATAATGGAAACGAATTTTCATCATTGAGTAAGATAGAGGGATTAGATGTTTATTTTGCACATGCCTATTCATCTTATGAACGAGGCACAAATGAGAATTTCAATGGATTATTAAGAGAGTTCATTCCCAAAGGATCCTCACTAAAAAAACTAAATCCGACACTTTTAGAGGACTATACAAAGGCTATCAATGAAAGACCTAGACGAATCCATGGCTATCAGTCCGCAAAAAAGTTGTTTGAGCTAACTCAAACAGTTTGAAAGATACTTACTTAATCAGAGGAACAACTTTGTTGCACTTGACTTGACAATTGGGAAATAATTAAGATTTTTAAAAATTGAAATCTTTTTGTCCCAAACTCTTTAATTTTATCCGCTGAACAGCCTCAGAAGACATCTGAAGTGACAGGGATGCTGTTCACGAGACCCAAAAGAGATGCACTAAGATAAAAAATAGATAGAAGAAAACCAAAGGGTTCTCCTTCATGTTATCCTTAAAAGGTAAGTAAAAGGAAGGAGAAGGAAATGGAGTTCAAGGAGTTATATGCCAAGGTGAGAGGAATTGTGCTGAAGTGTCGGAGGGAATATTATGTCCACCTGTGGGAATTAAGCGATTGGGAACAAGAGGGCATGTTGGTGCTTTATCAGTTGGTGAGTCGCTATCCGCAGCTAGTAGAAGAAGATCATCAGCTTTATGTTTACTATAAGACCAAGTTTCGTAATCATATCTTGGGCATCCTCCGTAAGCAGGAAAGTCAAAAACGCAAACTTGATCGTCAAGCTTATGAAGAAGTGAGCGAGATTGGTCACAAGCTCAGCCTAAAAGAACTATATCTGGATGAATTGGTGATTCTCCGAGACCAGCTAAAGAGCTATCAAGCTCAACTGAGCCTAGAGAAACAGGAGCAGTACGAGCGCTTACTAGCCGATGAACGGTTCAAAGGCCGCCAAGCCATGATTCGAGAATTAAGAGCCCACTTAAAGGACTATAGCGATTAAGATAAGTCAGGATTTTCCCTTTTCAAAGGTTATAAAAAGGCTAAAATTCAAGTAGAAGTTAGCGAGTCAACAAAAAAATCTGAGGTGACTTGTAGTTTAAAACTTTCTTAGGATCGTTATTAATCCAATTTTCGATGAAAGTGACTTGTTTGTAGGTTATTTTCTTAACTCCCTTAGGAAGCCATCGTCTGATAAGTCTGTACTGATTCTCGTTTGTTCCTATTTCCCGTGAGGAGTAAGGGTGCGCGTAATAGATGTTGTCCTGTGGAAATACCTCAGCTAGTCTATTAAACTCCGTTCCATTATCAGCCGTGATGAATTTGATGGTATTAGTTTCCATAAGTGCAGTGATAGCTTGATTGACCGATGGAGCGGTTTTGTCAGAGATTAGTTGGATGAACTGGTGCCGACTTCTGAGGTCAGTGAGGGTGAGAAGGCACTGATTTTTCTGCTTGTTCAGAATGACGGTATCAATCTCATAATGCCCATTTTCAAGACGTTGGTTGATGATTTCAGGTCGTTCCTCAATAGACTATTTCCCAGCAGGTTTAAACCGTGGACTAGCTCTCTTCTTTTCAGTTTTTGGCTTTCTGGGGTAAATCAAGTCCTTGTAGGTCAGTCCTAGCTGTCCATGATGAATCCAGTAGTAGATGGTAGATATGGGGACATTGACTTTTTTTGCATTGATCATCATTTCGGGAGAGTATTTCTGCTTGATATAGTGCAAGATTTTCTCCTTGGTAGCCTTATCAAGTCGACACTTTCGGACAGACTTCTTTCTAGCTGATTCGTAACGACTTTGAGCAGTATCTGCAGAATAGAGCAGTTCAAACTTTCCCTTGCGTACTTGTTGGCGAACCAGCTCACGCTTGATGTCATTATGAATAGTTTGAGGTGCTTTTCCAAGCAAGAGAGCGATTTGACGATTTGATTTTCCCTCGTCCTTCCATTTTTCAATTAAACGGCGCTCAGCTATTGTTAAGCGCTTGCCTTTTTGGGTATAATGAGTAGGCATCTTAAAGAATCTCCTTGTGTTTGTGGTGAACTACAAGTATATCTCTTTGAGATGTTTTTCATACACTCGGAGTGGCCAACTTCATTTTAGAACTTTCAAATTGGAAGAAAAAGTTTAAGAAAATAAAAAAAGATGAAAAAAGGTATTGACAAGAGTCAAAGGAGATGATATACTAAGATAGTTGTCGCTTGAGGGGCGACAAAGACCTTTGAAAACTGAACAAGACGAACCAATGTGCAGGCGACT
>NZ_JBMHFC010000005.1:0-117146 GCF_049166725.1 Streptococcus atopicus | reverse complement strand
CGGTCAGTTATGGTAAGATGGGAGTAGCTCATAGTTTTTCCTCGGGTTCTGTTTGTGTGGTTACTTACAGTTTACACCAATGAAACACTATGAGTTTTTTTGTTGCACTATATTTTACAATTTATCAAATACAAAGTCTACATCATCCACACCTATTCCAATGCGAGTAGAAGGCTAACAACAAACTCATCAAGGGCATGAGACATCATGTATTCGTTTTTCGAATCTTCAAAAGCTTTAAACCGAAAATTTTCATCGCTTTGAACATCAAAAAAGAGAGAATCAGATTGATTCTCTCTCGTGCTTAGTTATATGTCACCCACTACAATTGACAAAGAACCTATCATCTCTGCCTTTTTATTCTTCTTTTCAACTATAAACTTATAAAATTTATTCAAGTAAGTTAGCTTAATGACCTCTAAGCACTATCCTTTACAGTAGTGAAGTTATTCCTTATTTCTACTATCCTTGATTTTTACGTCTATGTCCTATTAGCATCAGTAATACTCCTGAGGCTAACATTATCCATGCATATTGGGATACGTTACTTGCATCTCCCGTTTTAGGTAATATCTTGTTATTACTTGTACTTGGTACTTCTGGTTTATTAGATTCTGGATCATTTGGTGTAGAAGGTTTTGTTGGAGTCTTTCCTTTATTGGTGATGGTGAAGCCATCTTTCATGCTTCCTGCGTAACCGACTCCATACCACTTGCCTGCAAGTAAAATGCTGTTTGACGTTTCGCCAACTTCTTTGACGGTGTACTGATGAGCTGCTCCACCAAGGGTCGCAGAGACTGGCTGTTTCTCAAAGCTGGCTGTCCAGTTGTTGTCTTTGGTCAACTCTTGTACTTGACCAGTTGCGGCTCCGTCTTTATAGAGTTCGACCGTGACACTGTCTACAGGCGCGTCAATCTTGTTGCCATCTGACCCTTGCCACTCTTTGGTCACTTTGACATCTCTGGTTGGTGGGATCATTGGAGCCCACGGAGTCTTTTCTTTATTGGTGATGGTGAAGCCATCTTTCATGCTTCCTGCGTAATCAACTCCATACCACTTGCCTGCAAGTAAAATGCTGTTTAAGCTTTCCCCAACTTCTTTGACGGTGTACTGATGAGCTGCTCCACCAAGGGTCGCAGAGACTGGCTGTTTCTCAAAGCTGGCTGTCCAGTTGTTGTCTTTGGTCAACTCTTGTACTTGACCAGTTGCGGCTCCGTCTTTATAGAGTTCGACCGTGACACTGTCTACAGGCGCGTCAATCTTGTTGCCATCTGACCCTTGCCACTCTTTGGTCACTTTGACATCTCTGGTTGGTGGGATCATTGGAGCCCACGGAGTCTTTCCTTTATTGGTGATGGTGAAGCCTTCTTTCATGCTTCCTGCGTAACCGACTCCATACCACTTGCCTGCAAGTAAAATGCTGTTTGACGTTTCGCCAACTTCTTTGACGGTGTACTGATGAGCTGCTCCACCAAGGGTCGCAGAGACTGGCTGTTTCTCAAAGCTGGCTGTCCAGTTGTTGTCTTTGGTCAACTCTTGTACTTGACCAGTTGCGGCTCCGTCTTTATAGAGTTCGACCGTGACACTGTCTACAGGTGCGTCAATCTTGTTGCCATCTGACCCTTGCCACTCTTTGGTCACTTTGACATCTCTGGTTGGTGGAATCATTGGTGTCCATATTAAAGACCAAATTGCATATAACTCTACATCTTTATCAATTGTTCCTGTCTTAAATGTATCTCCCTTTGAATACATAGTGCCTTTACCGTCAGCTTGTGTATTCCATCCCTTGAAGAGATAGCCAGATCGTTTCATCGTACCTGCATCTAAGACAGTTACCTTATCAGTATCGGCATCATTTCCATTTTCTGTAATGGATGGATAGTATTCGTTATTATCCTTTGGTGCTTCTCCAGTTACATCAGCATGATTTTTATTATAATTTACCTTTCCATAAACAATAATATCGTACTCCGCCTTGACGGTATCTTCAGGTATTGCCTGATCGCTACTAGCCAATGTGTTGGTTGTTGTAACTTCAGCTTTAATTTTACCTATCGTCTTTCCTCTTACTTTACCACTATCATCAACATCGGCTACATCATTTTGTAACTCAAGATATTTTAATTTAGGAGATACAGTAGGATGGTCACTTGTTGCAACAGCTTTAGCTGCTCCTTCTTCTGACTCTTCTCCAACGTGAAGATTAACTGTTTCCGTTTTTATTTTTGGAATTCGAATAAGTCCGCAACCGATAGTATCAAGCGGTTTTTCTCTTACCAATTCTGGTAATTCAGCTGTTTTATAGCGTGTTCTGTCAAAATCGGAGTTCTTTGATTTTAACATATCCGAATCTTTTGCCTTCAATGTAAGTTTCGTTTCACCATCTGGCATCGTAACTTTTACCCATTGACCAGCCTCATTCATAAAACTCTTTAATTCATATCTTCCATTTTCATCTGTAGTTGAACTATGAATTAAAGTATTAGCAGGAATTAACTTGTTATTAATTGTTATATCATGATTTGGAGAATATAGTTCAAGTTTAACACCTTCTGCTTTTGTTTCTCCCTCATCAAATTCTCCATTTTCGTTTTTATCCCACCATACATCTGATGAAGCAACTGCATAATTTCCATAAATATATCTTGCAGGATTTATATATCCACTCGTTTTAACTCCTGTATAATCAGTCGTTTCAAAACTTCCACCAATGTATGCTTCAAGTTCATCTGTTGTTGTTTTCGCATGAGTTTTAAGCGGTAGCTTAATATTGACCTGACTGCCTTTAGGAAGTTCTCCCAAATCAAGTTTAACATGGGTTACTTTTCCCCAATCCGTTATATTTTCGGCTGAAACGAAAGTATTTCCACCATCTATGCTATAACTAAATTCTTGTTTACCAGGACGACTATCTCCCATTACCTTAACTTCACCAGTCAAATACATATCCACTTGGGTTTTCGGTGTTTGAACAGTTTCATTATTTTGTGTATAGGATATAGATTTATCCTTTTTAGGAATTTCTAAGATAGCCTTAAAGTCCTTAAATCCATCTGAGTCTGGAGCTTGAACGAAGAAGTCTCCACGTAAATTATCTCTTTCATCTGGATAGAAAGTCTGTGTAGGAAATTTACTTCCCGCTGTTCCATAGACGATATTATCATATTTCCCAGGGAATATATTTGATCCTACCGCCGTATTCTTGGATACAACAACTTCCACCTTGCTCAAATCAATTCCAAATAATTTCTTTTCCTTCGTAGCATCAAGAGCTTTTGCAGCATTTTCAGAAAGTTGGAATAAATCTCCTTCAAGCTTTGCATGGCTATAATATTCTTTTTTACTACCGTCCAATTTGCTCTCAAGTTTACTCATATCGTAGTAAACCATTCCATATGGACGATGCTCATTTTCTCCTGGAGATGTAACACTTGTATATCTAAAACTCTTCAGTGCAATGACAACTGGATCTTCCATAAATTTAAGTACACTATCATTGTAGTAATAATAGTAAGAAAAAGCTTTATTCTTAGTAATTTCTCTAAATTGTCTATTTAAAGCTTGTATGCCCGCTTCTGTAATAGACATTTTAATCCATACTCTACCATCAGCATCTGTAACTTGTTTAATAATAACATTGCCAGATGCATTATCAAATCCTAAAAACTTACATTTATCTACATCTGCAGCAAATTGTTTATCTTTTATTTCTACATAAGCGGATTCAGGAATTCCATAAGGCATCTTACCCGCTTCAGGCATGTCTGAGTTCATAGCATAAGCGTAAGCTTTTGTATTAAATTTAACCTTTTGAGTACTTGTTCCTGATTGAGAAATAGAATTATTTGTATCATTACCTGAAGGCTCAATCACATTATCGGCAGTCTTATTTGTAACGATATAAGTTCTAGTAAGAATACCATAACGTTGCGGTAGTTTTATACTATTCCATGTCCTACCACCAAAGGCTTGTCCTTTGCCTGCGTCATGAATATGATTTCCATCGCTACAACTTTCATTATAATATTTGCCTTCTAAATTCTGAATAAAGTAATTAGGTCCATACCAAGCAAGTCCCTTTTCCTTCTCTATCGTCAATGGATTGCCTTTAAAATCAGTATTTCTAAGTTCATATTCAATGTTGGAAAATAATACTGTTTCTCCTGTTTCTTTATCGGCAAATGGCTCAATATTATATACTCCATCATAAGTTAAAACAATACTTGATAGATGTTCAATATCCCTATTAATTCCAAGGTCTATTTTTGTTCCATCTTCGATATTTCCAATATTATATACCTTTTCTGTACCCTCTATTCCAAGTACATTATCCGCAGTTTTATAAATGATTTTCCAACCACTTAAGGATTTATTTGCTGTAAATTTCCCAGTCAAAAGTCCAGTTTTGTCAGCCTTAGAATCAAGTCCTTTGAGATTCAAAGTTCCCACTGTCAAATCAATTCTTGGATTTTTCGTTACAGGAGAAAATTCTTTCTTCGTTCCATAATCAAAGAACAATTTCCAAGTATCATAAAAAGTTCCATTTTCCGCTTGGTTTGGATATAATACATTTTCCTTTAATCTATCACCAGTACTCTCAGCTTTCAAAGGTGTACATTTCTTTTGAGTTACAGTTGTCCAGAAGAAATCATCCTTTGCTTTTCCACTCACATTATTAACAGGACTTTTCACAGCTTTATTAGCTTCATAATCAAAATGATCATTTGCATCCGCAGTTGGATCAGTAGATTTTGTAGAATATTTTACCTGCAAATGTCCTGTAGCTGTGGGAGTAACATAATAATCGAACTTACTTTGAGCATATGACAATCTATGAGTATTTGCATTATATTTTCCCGCATAATGTGTACTTGCATTAAAGGTGTCGTTATTCAAATACTCCCAATGAACTTCAACCTTAGTTACTCTTCCACCAGAAATATCAAACTTGACTTCAGGAAAATTATTAACTTTATTTGCTAAATGAACAGGTGAATTTACATCTGCTGTATGCTTATTACCATCTGCTGTAGTATAGACTACTTTTGCTACTTTATAAGAATCTGTATTCCATGTTTGAGCAGTTCCTTTCCATGCAGTGGGTTGAATTTCTTCAGGAAATTCATATTTTTCAACTGTTGCACCAGTCTTATTCTTTGGAAGATACTCATTCCATTCTCCATTAGCATCTTTTAAAATATAATATTCATTACTTAAACGTGTATAGCCAACATCAGAATACTTTGCATCTGCAGAAACTGCATTTGCAGTATAATATCCTCCAGCATTTTTATAAAGTTGATATCCAGGTCCAGCAAAACTATGAATTTCATATCCATCGACAGTATTAGCTTTCATAGTTTTAATCTTTACGCCTTGTCCATCAGCGCTGATAACAACTTCCTTTTTGCCGTCTGTACCATTTGGAGTTTCAAAGACAAATTCAGGTGTTGTAGCTTCATATAAAGTATCTGAACCAATATTGTCGATTCCATCAGGAACTTGCCAAATAGGTGAAAATCCCTTTGTAAATGCATCGTTCCATTTGTGGTCACTTCCATTATTATATAAGGGTTTTCTTGGTGTTATGAGATAGTAATTTCCCTTTCCATCACCATCATTTTTCATTTCACTGACTGTCGCATAATAAGCAAGATCTAAATCATATAATCCATTTCTGATTTGTAATTTTTGTAAAATGAAATTTCCTTCAACACTTCCATTTTTCGGAACATAAACCTTGATATGTTTTAAACTCATTAGAGGAGTATCCGCGTCATGAATTGTTCCTTGCTTATAATAATAGTAATCTTTATTTCCTGTAAACGGACCACTTGCAGGATCTGTATCATAAAATCTTATGAATCCAGAATTTGCAATCTTCGCCATGCTACTCGCATTTAGATGTCGATCTCCTGTTACTGTAGTTTTAGGATCGTCATAATTAGTTGGTGACATTCTCCATTTATATTCTGATGAATTTCCTGTACTATTAATTGGAGTATTGTTGTCTCCCTCACAGACTGTAACATTAAGTTTTGTTTCAAGCCTTCCTTCATTAATCCACTTTTTACATTCTTCATCTGTTAAACTACGTCTATTAAAAGCGATATTAAATACCAAACTTGAACCTCCGCCCAAAGATCGAAGGAAATTATCATTAATGTCATAGATAATTTTTACAACTTTATCATAATTAGTTTGTGCTGCTGAATCTAATGGTATTACATTCCCCCTTGCATCAAGCAATGTAATTTTTTCAAATTGTACTCCTTCAATTCCTGGATTAGCAAGTTTGAATCCATAAGTTGGTAAATCGACAACAATTTTTTGATCTCCAAACTCATTACTCCCATCATCTTTTGTACGGAAAAAAGGAGTATAGTTTATGGTAAACAATGTATCCGTCATAGTTGCCAAATTATATGGATTTACTGATGTTCCATCTCCATTTGATGTATCTTTAATCTTATGATTGTCATCATATACCATAAGTTTACCATTATCCATTGGAGCTCCGGGATTCAAAGAAACTGATTTCGTTAAAGATTGATTAAATTTAGGCTTAGTTGTTTCTTCTTTAACTTCTGACTCATCCTCTTTTGTTTCATCTTTAGTGTCCTGCTTATCTTTTTGTTCTTCAGGAGCTATCTTTTCTTCAGCTTCCTTATCAGTTTTTTTAGAATCTGTTTTATTGTCCTGTTTATCTGCTTGATCCTCAGGAGCTATCTTTTCTTTAGTTTCATTACCAGTTTTTTTGACATCTGTCATTGTATCTTTAGCTAATACTCCTTCTGCAAAAACAACAGTGTTCGGAACAATTATCCCAAACAGCATTATAAAAACTAAGAATAAAGCCGTTAATTTTTGTAGTGTTTTCGTATTATCCATCAATTTCATCCACTCCAATCTATATTAGAATATTTGATATTCCAATATTGAAAATAAAAAATTATTTTTAAATAATAATTAAAATCCCTATAAATATATATATCGATATAATACAGATTACTTTCTACCTATATTAGTTCAAATAATAAATATTATACCAAAAATAAGGTGAAAATTCTACCTTTTCTGGTTCATTTTGGCTCTATACTATCTGTAGTGGGTAATATAGAAAACATTATAAATGTAGAAAAAATTCATACGAACTATAATGAAACTATCACAGAATTGCTCGGAAAAAAGATAAACATATCAAAATACAATTTGTATTTACATACAACGACCGAGCGAGTAACATTAATCTTCTACTCCATACTGACTATCTAAACTATCGAAGGAAAGCAGTCAGAAAACGACATCCAAGAGTAAATTCTTGAATGTCTGAAAAGATTATAACTCCATTAACCTTATCAATAGACTGGAAATGATGATATTATGACCTCGTTATCTCAAATACTGCTGTATCAACCCACTCATTATTAATTTTTAAGTCATTTTCTATAATCCAACCAAAGGTGAAACCATTTTTTAAAAGCGCTCTCTGAGAAGCTAGATTATCTCTTGCTGTTCCTGCAATGATTCTATTGAAACCATAAGTCGTGAAGGCCTTGTCTAAAACGAGCTTAACCGCTTCGCTTGCATAGCCTAAATTGGTGACATTTTCCCCAATCCTATACCCAAGCTCTGCTGTTTTCCGATCACCCTCTAAGACACTTAAATTGATTCTCCCGACCATAACACCTTGCGAATCTCTAATAAGGTGCATGTAGACATCACGATTCCTTTGTTCCGTTAACAATTCCCTTGTAATTTCTTTAAAACCTTCTAGATCAAAATAGTTAGCTGGTCTAGGAGGTAAATTCCTCTCAAAATACTCCCGATTTTCTTTTTCAAAAGAATATACCTCTAGACTATTTTCTTCAGACAGCAACTCTAAACTTATCATTGTAAATCATCTCCCGTTATTATCTGCATTCAACATTTTCTCATATTTACACAAAGTGAAATTTACAGAATTTAAAGAAATGCTTTTGTTGTCTATATAGTTTATATATTAAAACACAAAATACTATGGGAAATCAAGGCGCCACACCAGAAAAATGAGCTGGAGTTGCGCTTGAGGAAACTTCTGAAGCTCTAACACACAGTGACACAGGAACAATACAGATTTATGTAAATACTTCTAATGTAGTTCCTATGACAGTAGGTGAATTTGCTTTAAAGTCTCTAAAACAATAAGGTGAAAATAAGGTAAACTTTTCAAAAAAACACGAAAAAAGCACCCATAAGGTAAACTTTTGAGTGCTTTGAAACGTTGATATAATCGTATTGATTAACGTTTTGAGAATTGTGATGCTTTACGAGCTTTCTTAAGACCTGGTTGGAAACATTTCTATTTGAATAAGTTTCAAGATGGGCTTAAAATCAATGTTTTCCCACATTTTCAGAAAGAACGATTTTATCTAATTTGAATAACTTTCATTTGAATGGTGTGAATTTTACCCTAAAAATACACGAATTGAGCTAGATTTTACCAAAAAGTTCACACCATTTAAATTGTTATTGTTTTGTATATTTTTAATAGATAAATTCTAAAATATAGTACAACAAAAAACTTAAGAAACCCAAAATAGTGTAAGCTGTAAGTAAGTACACCGACAAAAAAACTATGAGGTTCTATGTGCTACTATCATCTTACCAAAGGAACAGATTAAGATAGATACCTATGTGGAATTAGGGGGAAATTTTTATCAAATTGCAACTAAGATTGGTAACCATCGTTTTATTATCAGTAGAGTGGTGAAACGTTGTTCAAGGCAGTGTTTATCTAAAAGAGATTAAAAATCTTATGGAGGTTTAGCTAAGAAAAGCATCTTGAACGCCGAAACTAAAAAAGAAATAGGGACTACTCTAAAAGCTTAATAGTTTCCAAAAACAGATACAAGATTTATTTAAACTAAATAATAGACAGACAGTGACTTTTAAAACACTTTACAATTGGATCTATAGTGGTATGATTCAGATTGAATTATCAACATTAAGACAATAAGGAAAAAGCAGGCAAGTTCAAGAAGCTAGAATGCTATCAAACATTAATTGGAATATTATAATACCCCATCATGTTATCTTTTGTATATTATAAATTGATCTTTATAAATTTTTGTTTCATCCATCTGTATAACCGATACTCTATCAAAACTTGATCTATCTAATGTTAAGAATGAAGTCCCTACGATTTTTTGTGTATTAAAAGGATTTGTTGTCATAAAAAGATTAACTTCTTTATAGGAGTTAACTATTTTTTGCGTTTCTTCTCGAACTGTACTAACTAATTGAGGATTGTTATATCTGTTACCACTATACTTTCGTTGCGATGAAATTTTTACTGTTGTATTTTCTAAATAGTCAGCTGCTAATTTTTCTAAAGGAATATCATATGTATCACATACTAATAAATTGACAACTTTATTCTTTTTGTTTTCAATTGGATACTCAACAATAATATCTCCTTGAAATTCATCGTATTGCACAACAGATGATTCAGAGATAAACTCTGAAAAAACTCCATTAATAATAAGTTCAAACTGCATTGGTATTGAGACACCTATAAGTTGTAATTTTCGATAACCTAATATATTTGCTGCGATCCACAGTCTTTTATAACAGTTATGAAGATATACAGAATGACCATCATTAAATATTCGTTCCGCATTGTTTTTTCTAAAAATCATCAATAATGAAGTAGAGATTAATAAATAAAGAACTATATAAGTAGCGATAGAATTATCAGGAATTATTTCAAAAATAGTTCTTGTAAAAAAATTGGTATTTGATATTTTTTCAACTTCAACTAGCGTCAAACTCTTCCCAATCAAATAGCAAATAAGAATTGGAAATAGAAAAATTAAAACTAATGGTAAACAAAATTTTTGAGACCCAAAAAAACATTTCTTAAATAATTTATTTTTTCGATTCATACGTATTCTATACATCCTTAAAATAGATTAGAGTGGATTGCCACTCATTTGATTCCCTAAAGTAGAATCTACCAGCCTGAAGCCCAATTATCAAAAAAAATAATCTGTCATCATTATCTGAGATAATTTTTTCCCATGATTGAATGTCAACATTAGATGCAGTAGGTATATCTTCAGGATGGGTATGCCATTCTCCAATTAAACTTATAAAACCTGAACTTTTACCAAAATAATCATCTGCAAATTTCTGGTGGTATGAAGAAGTTTTTGAGAATTTAAATCTACTTCTTACATCATTTTCCTGTGGTTCTGAAAAATTTATAATAAGTATCGAATTATTTAAAAGTCTCTTACCAACAAAAATACCACCTGCTTCAGGTTCCAAACCCAGTTGCCTAAACTCTAGTAATGAATTAAAAATATCAGATGGTATTACAATTTGATATTTATTATTCAGATTTACATATATCAACTTTATACTCCCCGTTACACTCTGGACAAGATGTATTTACTCTTAAAGCAACATTTAATAAATCACTATTTTTTAAACAATTGTAGTATCGAACACTATATGTAAATCCTTCTTTTCCAAACTGTTTATCTGAACCAATTTCTGATACCAATCTGTTTTCAGAAGAAAACTCCCCACCCAAGTACTGTAAATATACTTCAATAGCTTTATTTGCCAAAGAACTAGGCGCAACAACATTATAAGGAATAAATGAAGAATAACAGCTAGCTAGACGCTTTTCAAATATTTGATTTTTCTCTGCAAAAGAGGCTCTATTATTAACAAGATGCCCATCTTCATAATTCATACACATATAGCATCCATTATTTTGTGGAGAAACTAGTAGGTTATGATACCCAACTCCATATGGATCTAACCAGCAATACAATACCGTTTTTCCAATCTTTCTGAAAAAATGATTAATTTCAAAATTTGTTTTAGTATCTCCGACACAAGAAAAAACAAAATCATATTCATGAAATAAATTTGGATTCTTTCGAACTATTTCTTGAAATCGGATACCCTCACATTCAATTTCTAAATCTGGATTTTCTTTTTTCAATTTATCTTCTAAAGCGTCTACTTTTTGAATATTGTCTATTACACTATCCATACCTAAGTAGTGCCTTGAAATGTTATCTACCGTTAAAAAATCAGGATCTATTAAAAGAAGTTTCGCTATACCCATTTTAGATAAATTGTTTGCAACAAATGATCCTACAGATCCAAGTCCAATAATGACTACTTTTTTATTCAGAAAATCATATTCTTGGGATGTCCTACTCACTCTATACTCCTTGTCGAATCTTGTAATGTATGCTGGAATAATTTTGCAACTCCCACTTTTTGATTTTTTTGCCTTAGAATCAATGTTTTTTCTATTTTTATTTTTTTGTTGCACCTTATTATCAATTTTAAATGGAAATTTGGAAGTACTATATTCAAAGCTCGCACCAAACAAAACATAATTATTATCAGATATAGGAAGTGATAAAATTAATATGAATGACTTTCGTTTCGTTTTACACCACTTTTGAAAGCGACGCCTAACACCCGAAGATAGATTTCCTGTGATTATTTTCTTAAAAGTTGCTTCTGTTAGTTCATTCAGGGGATTAGGAGGAATCACAGAATTCGAATCTTTAAGTGGCAGTATATAAACATCTCTGCTTTTTTTAGATTGTGGTGCAACACTCTCTTTGAGTTGTGAATCATAATTAAAAAGATGGAATTTCTGATTCGACAGGACTAATTCATGTTCCTCAAATGTGCTGACCCTGGATAAATAACTTCGAATAGCTATATATTTTGTTTTTGACTTCAAACAACTGATATGCCAATATGACAAAAACTCTTTCCTGAGCTCTTCGGTCATTTTGGGTGTATCCCAACTATCCAATAATTCCTTTACTTTTTCACAGCAATCTTTCAATAATCTACGTGGATTGTTAAAGTCCCAAATTAAATTATCTTCTGAAATGTAACACAATTTTCCTTCGGAACCGACATGGCTATACCATTTATTAAAATCCATATAATTTGAAAGATAAAATTCAGGAAGTGAGTGTGGAAAGTCATTAGAAACGATAATTTTTAAGGTAAATTTTTTATATTGATAAAAATAGCATTCCTTATCTTCAGACTCCAAGCTCTCTGAAGGTATTTCGTCAAAGTATATCTGGAATATTTCTTCTTTTTCTAACATACACGCCTCTAAGCACTTGGATAATCACTGATTATAGCCCGAGTTCCAAAGTTTTCTGCTGTCTCTTTTTGTTCAATAATAGGAAAATCATCACCAAACTGTTTACTCAATATTTTTGTAGAGTCACTTAAATCAGTGGAATCTATTGCCTCATCTAGTGAGTCTCTTAATTTTTCTAATTTATTCTTAAAGGCTTCCATTTGTATATTTGATACCCTTTCATATACATCAGTATATGGCTTAACAGGTAAGGAAACCTCTAATCTCGGATAAAATAAGTTTCTATCAACATCATATGTATCCGAAAACGAATTAATCATAGTATTTACTAAATTTCTTAAAGCTGAAATATCATCATAAGTAGCGTTCCCAGATAAATAGTCTACTTTTTTGCTTACAGAAAAATTATTAACAGCAAAAACTGAAATCCCAATGCCTGTCGGTCTATTATCTTGATTTTTAAATTTGAGATCTTTCCATCTTTTTAAGTAACGAATTACTCTCCGGAATTGATTTCTGTCTTCGGAGTTCTCCATAGCATTATTAATTTTTTTCGTTAATTCTACAGGGTCCGCTTCCTCCCATTTAATGCATTCATCAGTACTATTCAGTTTTCCTCTGGCTAAAAAATAGTTATCATTTTCAGTACAATACACCGCTATATCAATATGAACACTATCTTCAGGAAATGATACTGTCACACATGGATTTTTTACTTTGACTCTATTTTCACCAAATTCGGAGACTAATGCATCAAAAATAAAATTCTTTACTTCTTTAGGAGAATTCGAATATCTATCAACATCGATTTTTAAACCTCTATCTAAATCATAATCCCCTTCATCAATTGGCAAAATCCCCGTGTGAGTTGAGTAACTTCCTTGATTGAAAAAGCTTTTTCCAAATTCTGAGACACCTTTATTTATTGCTTCTTCAACCTCTTTACGTTTGTCAATTAATACCTTTTTATCGTCAGCATCTAGCTTAATGGTATCGTGAAATTTAATAAACTGTGACTGTAAAGTTGGCATGAGTCCCTCCTTAAATTAATTTGTTATATCTAACTTTTATTATATCACTTTCTAAGATCATTTCTTGAGTTTCCAATTAATTAATTATCTAACCTAAATATGATTTTAGAAAATACCACTATTACCGTTCTTCCATCACAAATCTCTCAACCGTTCCTGACCCATCTTCAACATCTCTTCCTCCACCTTATTCCATTTTCCAAACAGGCATTCGTATAGAACTTCTGCTGCTGAGGTTTCGTCTACTTGCGAATCATAAACACACTATTGATCTCTTTGATAAATTTGAATTTGATTAAAAATTTTATCATTTTCTAACTCCCGTAAGTTATCAACCAAATGTTCTACAATTCCATCATGGTGTGCTTTGGGAGTCGCTCTAGATTGACTAGGATCTATGGCGTAGAGCTCCTCATAACGTATCAAAGTGCTGAGATAGGACAATTCTGGCTTTGTTGCAATCAGTGCAAGTGAGACTTGATAGCCTCTAGTTGTCAATAATTGTGCTGTTTTTCTAGGGACTTCTGTTGTTCTCAAAGTACCCTCGATTAGCAAATGATAACCTTGTTTACTCAACTCATCTACAAGATATTCAACCATTTGTCCCGCGAATACTTTGGTATAATCCACACTATCTTTACCATATTTTTTCTGTAGGTCAAGGTAGTTCGGATGAAAAGATCGATAACTATCTCCATCAATGATAATGATATTTCCTTGAAATTCCCTTTGTTTAATACGATGAATCGTTGTTTTCCCAGCACCACTCTGCCCACCTAGCAAGATAGCCTTGGGCTGAGATGAGGTTGTTTTTCCACGAGTTAAAGAACGGACAAGCCGTCTGGAGGCTTGTTCAAAATTATCTTGACTAAATTCTTCTAGTTTCATTAAGCCACCACCAAATGAGTAGCTTGTTCTAGCATACGTTCAATACCATCCAAATAGCCATTAAATCGCTCTATATCCTCAAAAGCTGAAACAAGATAAATCCTCGTGTTAATCAAATCAGACAAATCATCGCTCATTAGAACCCAAGGATTCAAAGTATCATCAAATGCAATTCCTTGTTCATCTTGAAAACGATAAAGTTGCGCTAAGATATTCGCCCCTCGTTCTTTAATCACTTCAATTTTCAGAGTTAATTGATAATCTTCTACTGGTGTGAGCATTTTTTCCTCCCCTACGATATCGATATACGAAACATTAAATTTCTTGCAGATACGATCTATTAATTCTGTCGAAACTCGACTTGTCCCATTTTCATAACGACTCAGACTATTTCTAGAAATACCAACAATCTTTGCAAACTCAGGCTGGGTTAATTTATGTGTTTTACGTAACGTTTTTATATTTTCTCCAATCATGTAACTCCTCCTTTTATTTATTTCTATTATAGCACAAAAAACAAAAACGCACCAAAAATGGTGCGTTTTTGTTTACACTAGATTCACAATTGTATAATCTTCGCTTTGCAGTAATTCCAAGACTTTTTTTACAAATTGCATTGACAGCAATCCCTCAATCTTAGATCCATGAGTTTTAAAATTTTCGTCGATTTCTTGAATTTTTAATTCTGTATTACTTTCTGCAATTTTCTCAGAAATGGGGAAATGAAAACTATATTCTCCAATTTCGTAATATAAGAAATATAGATATTTTTTTGTTCCTAGATGATAATCAAAAAACTCGACCTCCATATCTTTATCGTAATCGTAGTAACTATTTTTCCAAAAAATATCATTAGTTTTTTCTTTCAACAATTCCTCATAGTTTTTTTCATAACTATACACTCTTTTTTTCTCTTCGCCAATGAATTGTTTGTGAATCAGAGTCGGGGTAAATACTTTCAAAAATTCTTCTTTTAGTTGATAGCATTTCCCCATTTCCTCCTCCGCTTTTTCAATATTACTCTCCAAATGCTGATGGAACCTTCCATTTTTGTATTCTTTAATTTTATCACGATAATTTTTAGCTCGTTTATTCACAGAATATATACATTCTGCAATAATTTCATTTGTCATTTTTTTCTCATTGACCAATTCATTATATAGCTTTGGAGTTTTCATTTCATAATCCCTTTCGAACTATCTCTTACTATCAGATATTTAAAAAAACTAATTCACATGTTTTATTGTAACGTCCAGTTATCTTTTTTTCAATAACTAGATGTTTCAATTTTAATAATAATCTCTTAATTCACCTTTTTTATACTGTTCAACCAATTCCCATAGATTATGAGTAGTTAAATCTTGTACAAACGTATACCATTTATTAGCCACGAATAACTCCACTAACATATCAATTGCATATTTAAAATTTAAAATCTCATCCATTTCTGTAATACTATAATACAGTTTATCATGGCAACAATGATCAATAATCAAATTCAACCTATCATCAATGAAATCAAATTCTAGCTCCTCTCCCTCGCGAAATAAAGTTAGATAAAAATTATATTCATCACGGCAAAAATTAACAGTAACATCAAAATCCGCACCTGTTTCAATTTCGATATTTACAGTCTCTAAAATTTTTTTACATAAATACTCTTTATAAACGTTCATGTTTTTTCTCCTTTTATTGTTTATTAAGTTTAAAAATATAATGAAAGATGACAATGTGTGGGGGGCCAAGTTCATATAATAGCTTAACTCAGTCGCTAAATTCAGAGCATTTAAACCTGAAAAAGACTAACAAGAAAAAACAACAGATTTTCATCTGCAAGATGGAACTCTACATCTTATTTGAATTGAGTCAACTTGTCATGTTGTAAAATGACTTGGTTATCTTCTTAGCCATCAATTAAGAAGCGCCCTAAGCAAAGGGAAGATACTACACCAGTGAATATAAGCTTAAGTCACTGCACTACTTCAACTTGAATTAAAAAGACCTTAAGAATTTTCTTAAAATCTTCTTTAAAAGCACATTATCTACTATAGAAAGGAAAGAACTATGGCAAAGAAGAGACGTAGTCGTGCTGATCGACGAAAAGCTAAAGAGAAAGCTAAGAAACAACAGATGGATTCTCTAACTACTTTCGAAGGCCGTAAACAATTCGTCCAATCAAAAGGACCAACTAATCTAGTCACGCGCTTTAAAAAAGGGAAAGGTATCAAGCGAAATGAATCCAAAAAAACGGGAGAGGACATTCATTTAATCCACACAGACCGAACTCTTCATAACTACGCTGGTTCCTGGAGCAGATTCGCTTCCTTTGTTGCCTCAATAACTACTGCCGAAGATTTAGAAGCTCTTGAAAAATCTAACGATATTGAGGGATGGATCGACTTAGTAAATCAATACTTAGAACATTGTAAGAAATTAGGACTTTCTGCTCCAACCCAGTCAACCTATAAAGCAGCATTAGCTAAAGTCTTAGGTGTATCTTCTACTGCTTTTGTTGCAACAGATATTCGATATCGAGCCGACAAAAAGAATAATCGTTTGAAGTCTAATGACGACAGGATGTCTGCAGAAACAAATAATCGCTGGTTCTCAATCGTATCTGCCACTGGGTTACGTAAAAATGAATTAAAAGCAATTACTGGAGACTCCCTCTACCAACGTGAAGATGGTCGATACTATCTTAAAATCATTGGTAAAAAGCATAAATCAAAAGGAGCACGAGATCGTTGGGTTCCGATTATTACGCGAGACAAAGAAGAATTAGAGAGTCTTGTTGAAGAATTTAAACTAGCTGGTAAAAAGCGTGTGTTTCAAGTTCCAACTGCTTTAAAACCTCATAAATATCGTGCAGAATACGCAAAACGTCTTTATCTTCTTGTCGCGCGAGATCCCAAAGATATCAAAGATAAAAAAGAAAAAATTTATCTACGAGGCGAATTAAAAGGTGTTGTCCTTGATCGAAAGGCTTGTTTAATTGTATCACGTGCTCTCGGACACAATCGACCAGAAGAGTTTCAAAAATCCTATGCATATAAGTTAATCGCACAAGCAAACTAATCAGCACTTCTAAAAAATAATGGTATAGCTCTCGTTGAAATAAAAAAATTTTTTTTATTAAATAGGTAAGTACCTACTTTTTTTCTTCAAAACCTTATTACGACGCGTTTTTAAAGCACTCAAAATTGAGTGTTTTTTTATTTTTAAAAATTTTTTTCATTTGTTTTTTAAAAAATGGGCGTTTTCGACAACATTTGTGACATACTAAATAATAGGAGGTGAGTTAAATAAATAGAAGCTTAAAAAATTAACTAACCTTTAGAAAAAGATGTTGATCTTAGCCCAAACAACATACTTTATCAAAATACTATGTGAAAGGAACTTAATAGAATGGCTAGAAGAAAATTAACACCGGAAGAAAAACAAAGGAGTTTAGAAGAAAAAATCAATAATGAAAATAGTATATTAGAGGTTTTCTCATCAATGCCTTGTTTTGCTGGAATAGATAAATGTAAATTATCCTTACAGGATTTTTCTGTAGAGCGTGTAGAAATTAAGAATTTAAAGCAGGATAGGTCATGTAATCTAAAAACCTCTATAGATGGGGAGTTACTTAGTTTAGATATTAAATCAGAATTTTTTGGGAAAATCACTATTAGATATCAATAAAAAATAACGCAAATTTAATAATAACTTTTTTATATTTATGGTTGTAAACCTTGATATAACAACAAACATATATTTATATGTAAACGGTTTGAGTTTAATATTTGAGAAAGGAAATAGATATGTGTGAATTTTTTAGAACAAAAAAAGAGCTTGCTTCCAAACTTTGGTCGGTGTCAGAAACAAACTCAAAATATACTAGTAATAATATCTATTACCTACTTCTATTATCGCAATAAAATTTAGAAATTTCAAGAGGATTATTAATTATGAAACAAACAATGAACAAAGAAGATTTAATTAAAATGGGTTACAATCCCTATACTGCCATTTCAATTATTAGACAAGCTAAGCAAATTATGGTACAAAAGGGGTATGCCTTTTATAATAATCGACGTTTAGGGCATGTCCCTATCGTTGCTGTTGAAGAAATTCTGGGTGTTTCACTTCATATGGAGGAATAATGCCACAACATCAACAGAAAACTAAATTTCCAGGAGTCTATACTGACAAAGACGGAAAATTTTTTATTCAAACCGAATTTGGTAAAGATAGAGTTACCGGAAAACGTGTACGAAAGAAATCAAGGGTAGATCAACACGGAAATCCATTTAATTCAGCTGCAGAAGCAAATAAGGAATTAACTCGGCTGAAATATGAATATCAGCAATCTCAAGGTTATTCTAACTACCGGATGAAATATCGACAATTTATGGAAGAACATTATATTCCATATTATAGAACAACAGTTGAGCACAGCACATTTTCAGTTCGAGAGAAAAATCTTTTACAGCTTTGTGATCGTTTTGGTGACACTACACTTCGTTCGATTACACTCGAACAAGTCCAGATGTTTCGAACATGGTTACTGACTAGTCAAGATGAGGGTGGTGCCGGATATTCACAAGGATATGCTAGCCTCATCTTTGGCATGTTTAGGAAATCATTGGACTATGCTTTGCAAATGGGATATGTAGAAAAAAATATTTCTAAGCAATCTAATGCAATTCCTAAAGGGAAAAGTAATATCCCATATTGGACTAAAAGCGAATTTGAAGCTGTTATTTCACAAATTTACATTGAAGATGTATATGAACATTTAAACTTCGTGATGATTTGGGTATATTTCATGACTGGCGTACGTGTAAATGAAGGATGTGCCCTTCAATGGAATGATGTTGACTTTGATAAGCAACGCCTTCGAGTTCATCATATGCTTATTGTTAAAAACAAAAAAGAATGGACTCGAAATTCCTACACAAAAATCAATGATGGAAAAAGGATGATTAGTTTAGATAAAGATACTATTGATGTGTTAAAAAAATGGCGTGAAGCTCAAAAAAAGATTGGACTAGGACACGAGAACGATTTTATCTTTTCATACGACGGCTTGGCTTACCTATGCTAAAATCTACAATCTCAAGGATTATTAAAAGGTACGCCAAGATTGCTCACGTAAAACCTATCCAAGCAAAGGGGCTCCGACATAGCCATGCATCACTGTTAATTAATGAATTAAATGTTTCTATACTTATTCTATCAAAACGTTTAGGACACTCTTCTCCAGAAATCACCTTGAAACACTACTCACATCTATGGGATGGCGCTGATGAAGTTATCACTAATGAAATGGTAGGAATTATTAATGTTTCTTTCCCATCTTCTAGCTTAGTACATTTCAACGGGAACCAATCAATTTCAAAATAACATTCCCACCAAAAACCCCACCAAAGAATTACTAACTCCTTAAAAAGCCTATTAGATAGAGATTTCCAAGGAGTCTGCAACCGTTGAGTGGGAGTAAAAACAAAAAAGCCAAACCTCAAGAAATAAGAAGTTTGGCTTTTAAATTTATCAGCTTATTTTCCCCACAAAAATTGAATTAGTATTTTATCTACTTCTGGATTTTCATGTAATTGGCTATGTTGTGCTAATTTACCTATGATTTTCTTTTCTTGATAAGATTTTGCATTATCGGCAACCAAGTATTTCAAGCTGCGAGATGAAGCATTTAAAACGGAACCATCTGAGCCATTTTTGTAATCACCGTAGATATTCAAAACGTCAATTTGATTTTGTGGAAAAACTTCACGTAATGGCAATAATCTTTGGAAAGTTTGTGTGACTTGATTTGGTTTCCCTGTCGTTTTATCTACTTTTACATCAGCTGGTAAGCCCATAGCTTCTAAACCGGCAGCAAAATTTGCGATATTCACTTGTTTTTGCAGCTGTGGTAATTTCTCATCTTGAGCATGTTCTAAAAGATAATACAAAATCGACATATTCCCTAAAGAATGACCTACCATATTCATTTTTGTAAAGCCATACTTTTCTTGTAACTTACTAACTATAGCCTTTGCATAATTTCCAACGTCAATGGGATTGCGATTATCTTCATAATTCACTTCTACAATTGGATTGATAGCACCTTTTGGAATGTCTCCCCTTAACGTAACTGCACCATTTCTATCAACATTTGCTCGAATAACTGTTTTTGTTACTCCTGCTTTTTTTGCCGCATTCGTCATATGCTGCTCCGCATTGGCACTACTTCCGTAACCATGAAAGAAAAGGGTTGGCGTAGTGGATTGCACATAATTCTTTTTGTCTAATTTACCGTCCGCTCTAACGTTATAAAAGAAAAAAGCAGAAATAGCAATCAGAACTGTTAAAACTCCTGTAGTTAGGACCGCTTTTTTCGTCATTTTTATCGCTTCTGTCTGTGAGATATACTTTTAAGTATAACATGTAACGATATAAATGACAATTGATTTGTTTGAAAATCCCTAGTAGGAATAAGCTACTAGGGGTGTGATGTTATTAAAACCAATTCATCACTTTCATGATGTGCATATTCATCTGGACTTGTCGGGAGTAATAATAATTTCCACCATTGATATAGAGTTTAGAGCCATGTAGGAGGGCGATGGGGTGGTAATAAGAATAGGTTTTGCCGGTCACATTTCCTAAACTTGGTGCGACAACATTTTTGGAGTATTTTTTTGCCAAATCAAGGGTATTTTCGCCACCGTGTTTTGCAATGTAGTCAATATAGGAGCGACCAAAGTTATAGGCTTGTACAGCGGTCCAAACATCTACTTTCTTTTTTTGCGCTAGATTTAAATTGGTGGATAAAGTCTGAACTCCTTGTCGAATACTTTCTTTATTATCTAAAATAGAGTTTTTCTGACCCGTTGCACTTTCACTAGATTGCATGACATCAGAAACTTTTCCCTTTGTTTCAGTATAAATCATAGCAAGGACTAGTTCCTCATTGGCTGCAGTATCTCGCTCGCCTAGCACTTCTCTCACTAAGCTACGGTAGGTCATCACCTGTTTGACATCATGATAAACTTGAACCAACTTGTAAGCAACAAGAATTAAAAGAATGAGAAGGATCAATTTTCTAAGAATTTTAAACATTATTTACTTTGGATATCTTCTATGTTTTTGATGAGAATGGAATAGGTTCCATTCTCATTTTGTATGAATTCTACGGATTCCGCATCTTGATAGATGTTATTGGGGACAATAAGCTCAATTCCATTTGAAAGAGAGAGCTTTTGGTTTTCAAATTTTTTCTTCTGACGACTACTATCAATTTCATCAAATTTAACAGTTTCCGGAATTGTTTCCTTAACCTGATCAATAAAAGTCAAACGAGCTGTCAGATTGTTATCAAACAAGTCATCTGCTAATTTTTCCGGTGATAATTCATCATTTTCTTCTAAATTTTTGAAAATAGACGATTTAACCTTGGATTGAAATTGAAAATCATCCTGATTAAAACTTTCTGCAACTTTTTGAGCCGTTTTTTCTAAGGCTTTGATAGATTTTTTAGGAGAAATTTTAGGATTGACTTGTAACAGATTATCAGAAAAATAATTGAGAAAAGCACCATTGTATTTAATCCGTTTTTCAATCAAATGGTATTTACGTGATTGAAGATTGATAACCAAGGCTTCATCGGCACCTGTACCAAATCCCGGCAAATTGTTCTGGGTAATCTTGATAGGATTGTCTACTTCTCCACCCAAGTGAGTGAGTGTTTCTCGCAGAGCAATCCGCAAAAAAGCAAAATGCTCCACGCCTTCCTTATCAAATTGAACAAAAATCAAATCATTGGTTTTCTGATTTTCGCTCACCGAAAACTCCTCTTTCCAGAGATTGGCAATCGTTATAGAAGTTTCTAAAAGGTCTTTTGTCATATGTGATAAAAAGACATTATCTTCGGTAAAAATACCTGTTTTGGCCTCATCTGAATAGACACGTTCAATCTTCTTGCGAAGATATTCTTCGATCTTAGGAGTAATATTGAGATATTTATCTGCTAAAAGAAGGTCGGTGTCTGATGGACTAAATTGATGAATAATAGCTTTTTTTACGTAAATGTCCATTTCAGTCCTCATATAGTGGAAAGGCATCGGTCAATTCTTTAACTTCTGCACGGACTTGCTCTAAAACAGCTTCGTTGTTTGCATTCTCTAAAGTTTTGATGATCAATTCTGCTACTTTAGTACTTTCAGCTACCCCAAAGCCACGAGCTGCAATAGCTGCAGTTCCAATACGAATGCCACTTGTTTTAAATGGAGATAAGGTTTCATAAGGGATAGAGTTTTTATTAAGAGTGATATGAACATCATCCAAAAGGTTTTGAGCGACTTTCCCATTTTCAACGACTTTGGTCACATCCACAAGGAAAAGATGATTCTCCGTACCACCTGAAATAACACGGAAATTACCATGTTGTTGGAATACTTGAACCATTGCCTTAGCGTTATCCAAAATCTGCTGAGCATAAACTTTGAAATCTGGATCCAACACTTCTTTAAAAGCAGCTGCTTTAGCCGCCACGACATGCTCTAGCGGTCCTCCTTGAATTCCTGGGAAGATTGCGGAATTGATCTTTTTCGCCAACTCTTCATCATTGGTCAAAATTAAGCCACCACGAGGTCCTCGAAGGGTTTTATGAGTAGTAGTTGTCGTAATATGTGCATACGGTACTGGACTTGGATGCAAACCAGCGGCAACTAAACCGGCAATATGAGCCATGTCTACCATGAGTTTGGCTCCGACAGTATCTGCAATTTCACGGAATTTAGCAAAATCAATAATATGTGAATAGGCAGAAGCACCTGCAACAATCAATTTAGGTTTGACTTCTTTAGCCTGCGCCAAAATAGCATCAAAATCTAAAAGTTCCGTTTCAGGATCGACATTATAAGGCACAAAGTTATAGGTTTTTCCAGAGAAGCTAACAGCTGCGCCATGTGTCAAATGTCCGCCTGCTGCAAGATCCATTCCCATTACTGTGTCGCCTGGCTCAATTAAGGCCATATAAGCCGCACAATTCGCCTGACTGCCTGAGTGGGGTTGAACATTAGCAAATTTTGCTCCAAAGATTTCTTTAGCACGTTCAATCGCTAAAGTTTCAATCACATCCACAACGTCCGTACCACCATAATAGCGACGGCCTGGATAACCTTCGGCATATTTATTGGTTAAAATAGAACCTTGTGCTGCCATAACAGCTTTTGAAACAACATTTTCTGAAGCAATCAATTCAATATTGTTTTGCTGACGTTTTTCTTCTGCAGCAATGGCTTCCCAAAGCTCAGCGTCATATTCTTTATAGTCTTTATGGTCAAAAATCATAAGAGTCTCCCTTCTCTTAAAGCGGGGCTAAAACCTATTTAGTCAAGGTTTAGAAGTGAATTTCTGGAATTTTAGCGAGAATTTCTTCGCAAGTGACAGCACCTTGGCGTAGAATATATGCTGTTTCACCAGATAAATCCAAAATAGTTGAATCCTGTCCTGTTAGAAAAGCATCATCTTCTATACCAAGAACTTCGTGATTGAAATCGGTCATAATTTGCTGGAAGTTTACTCCGCTACTCTTTCCAGATAAATTTGCGGACGGACCAATGAGAGGTCCAAATTTTCTAATCAAGTCTAATGTTTTAGGATGACTAGGGACACGAAAACCAATTGTTTTCATACCTGAATTTACCCAAACTGGGACTTGTTCATTAGCTTGTAAAATAATGGTCAAAGGACCTGGTAGAAAGGCTTGATAAAGTTTTTTTAAATACTGAGGCTGATGTTTGGAAAATTGATAAATCTCTTCTAAACTTGAAACATTTAAATTCAAAGCCTTTTCGCGAGGTCTGCCTTTTAAGTCATAGACATGACTGACAGCCTGTTCATCCAGTGCCTTACAAAATAAACCATATACAGTCTCCGTTGGCAGCACGACTGCTCCTCCGCTGCTCAGCATTTCTTCAATTTTATCCATTATCTACCACTACCATTCTATCTTTTCCGAATTGATCTTGCAAGACGCGAATTCTCATTTTTGGAAATGCAGACTGAAATAGTTCTTTTACATGTTCCCCTTGTTTGTAGCCAATTTCGAGATAGATTTTACCTTTTTCTGTCAAATGTTTTTGGGCGTTCTCAGCAATTTTTCGATACACAGCATACCCGTCTTCTTCAGCAAAAAGAGCAAGATGAGGTTCTGAAGCAAGGACATTTAGTCCTACTTCTTCTCTGTCCGTTTCTGAAATATAGGGCGGATTGGATACAATAATATCATACTTTCCTGTAATTGCCTGAAAACAATCAGACTGAACAAAATCAATCGCTACATCAATTGCTTCTGCATTTTCTTGCGCCAAATCCAGAGCATCTTGGGAAATGTCGGAAGCCGTGACCTGCCAATTCGCACGCTCGGCAGCCAAAGAGAGAGCAATTACTCCGCTTCCAGTTCCAATATCTAAAACTTTCAGACTGCTATTTTGATTTTCAGACAAGATAAGGTTGACCAATTCCTCGGTTTCTGGTCGGGGAATTAGCACTCGTTCATCTACTTTGAACGAATGTCCATGAAATTCTGCGTTCCCAATAATGTATTGGGCAGGTCTATGAACTAATAATTGAGATTGAATCTTTTTCAGTAATTCTATATCATCTGCTGTTGCTTCTGCCTGCATTTTCAACACAAATTGGGTAAAAGATAAGTTTTTCGAAATTCGAAAAGTAAAGGAGAGACTTTCAGCTTCTTCGCCAATTGCTTCAAGCTGTTTTTCCATTTCAGCAAGAATTTGAGCTAATTTCATTATTTATTCAATTCTTCTAGTTTTTGTGTTTGGTCATACAATACCAAGGCGTCCACGATTTCATCTAATTTCCCAGCTAAAATCGTATCTAGCTTTTGCAGCGTTAAACCGATACGGTGATCTGTCACACGATTTTGTGGAAAATTATAGGTACGAATCCGCTCCGATCGGTCTCCAGTACCAATAGTTGATTTCCGCTCGGCATCTTGCTCGTCTTGCGCAATTTGCGCAAAATGATCCGCTACACGCGCACGGATGATCTTCATAGCTTTGTCACGATTCTTTTGCTGCGTTCGTTCTTCCTGCATTTCAACCTTGATATTTGTCGGCAAGTGAACAATCCGAACGGCTGTTGCAACTTTGTTGACATTCTGACCGCCAGCACCAGAAGCGTGATAAATGTCAATCCGAAGATCTTTTGGATCAATATCGTATTCCACTTCTTCAACTTCAGGCATGACTAAGACTGTGGCTGTCGAAGTGTGAACTCGTCCTTGACTTTCTGTTACTGGGACACGTTGTACGCGATGAGCACCTGATTCGTATTTTAATTTGGAATACACGGATTGACCAGAAACCATCGCTACTACTTCTTTGAAGCCACCGACTCCATTCATAGAAGCTTCCATAACCTCGAATTTCCATCCTTGCGATTCGGCGTATTTTTGATACATTGTCAGAAGATCACCGGCAAAGAGCGAGGCTTCATCACCTCCTGCTGCACCACGAATTTCTAAGATGATGTTTTTATCATCGTTTGGATCTTTTGGTAAAAGAAGAATTTTCAATTTTTCCTCGTATTCTTCTTTTTCAGCTTTTGCATCTTTGAGCTCTTGCTTTGCCATTTCTTCCAAATCAGCATCGCCAGAAGCGTCTTTGATCATTTCTTCGGCATCTGTGATGTTTTGGAGCACCCTTTTATAGTCACGATAAGTTGCTACCGTATTGCGTGTACTCGCTTCTTCTTTGGACAATTCCATAAAACGCTTGGTGTCACTAACAACATCTGGGTCACTCAGAAGTTCTCCCAACTCTTCATAGCGATCTTCAACGGCTTGTAGTTGTTCATAAATATTCATCGTTTGCTACACTTCTCCTTAACTCTTCATTTCGTCAATTTCTGGCTGAAAATAATGCTTCCGACAGACAGGAATATATGTTTCATTCCCACCGATTTGAATCTGCTCCCCTTCATAGACCGGCTTACCATTCGTTGTTCTTAATACCATGGTTGCTTTTTTGGAGCAAAACTGACAAATCGTTTTAATCTCATCAATTTTATCTGCTAGAAGCAGAAGATATTTGGAGCCTTCAAATAACTCATTGCGAAAATCATTTTTCAAACCAAAAGCCATAACTGGTACGTTTAATTCATCAACTACTCTTGCCAAATCATAGACATGATGACGAGAAAGAAACTGAGCTTCATCAATCAATACGCAATAAGGCTTTTCAGGCATTTCTTGAATAAAGCGGAAAATATCAGTATCTTCTGCTATTGCAACTGCTTTTCGCTTCATGCCAATACGACTAGAAACAACGCCGAAACCGTCACGTGTATCAAGTGCGCTCGTCATGATAACAACACCTTTGCCCTGTTCTTCATAGTTGTGTGCTACTTTTAAAATTTCGATTGTTTTGCCCGAGTTCATCGTGCCATATTTATAATACAACTGAGCCATTTTCTTTAATTCGTTTCAAATTCTCCAATTTTTAATACTTCTTATTTTACCATATTCTGACACGCTTTAAAACCTAATTTATGATAAAATAAAAATATCAAAGATAAAAAGGAGAAATACTATGCCATTTGTCAGAATTGATTTATTTGAAGGACGCACGTTAGAACAAAAGAAAGCTCTTGCAAAAGAAGTTACTGCCGCTGTCGTAAAAAATACTGGCGCGCCACAATCTGCTGTTCATGTCATCATAAACGACATGCCAGAAGGGACTTATTTCCCACAAGGTGAAATGCGTACAAAATAACAAAAAAGAATCTTGGATAAAAATCTGAGATTCTTTTTTTAATTCAGAATGATAAATGATGTAGATGCAACATTTAAGCTAATTTCTTTTTTTGAATATGATTAAGACGAAGTTGGTATAAAATGCCACTAACAACCAGACTAGAAATTAAACCAATCCAATAAGCAAAGGGACCTAAATTTGTCATGTAATCCAATAGTAATCCAACTGGTAACGACACACCCCAATAGCCAATCAAGCCCAAATAAAAAGGAACTTTTGTATCCTTGTATCCGCGTAAAATCCCTTGAAGTGGTGCTGCAAAAGTATCTGCTAATTGAAAAAATAAACTGTAAGTTAAGAAAATAGACGTCAAACGTATAAATTCTTTGTTGGTTCCATACAGTGAAGCGACTTGATAACGGAAAAGATATAAAAATGTCAGCGTGAAAACAGCGAACCCAAGCGCAGTCAATCTTCCCAAAACACAATATTTTCTGACATAGTCTAGACGCTTTGCGCCGATTTCGTAAGAAACGATAATCGCCATAGCATTAGAAATGCTCATAGGGAAAGCATACATAAGATTGGAAAAGCTGATAGCTGATTGGTGACTGGCAATGATTAACGAAGAAAACTTAGCCATGAGCAAACCTACGACTGAAAATATCACAACTTCTGCAAAGACAGTCCCACCAATAGGAAAACCGAGACGAATCCCTTCATGCAATCCTTCTTTGTCCAAAGGTCGAATTTTCCATAATTGATATTTTTTAATTCTAGGATGTCTTTTGGCAACTACTACCGAAAGGATTAACAGCACCCAGTAAGCCAACGAAGTCCCCAGCCCCGCTCCTGCTCCGCCCATTTCTGGGAAACCAAATGCCCCATAAATTAAAATGTAATTAAAGCTGGCATTCAATGGTAGTAAGAGCAACATAAGGTACATGGATAATCTTGTCAATCCTAATGCGTCTAATAAAGAGCGTACAACACTAAATAAAAGCAAGGGGATAATTCCAAGTGCTAAATACCAGAGATAATGTATAGAGACTTCTGCTACTAGTGGTTCTAAGCCAATATTGGACAAAACAAGCGGTGCACCTAAAAAAACGAGTCCAAACAAGAGAAGAGACAAGCCGAGAGATAAATAAATAAACTGATAAAAATCAGAAGCGATTTTTTCTTCTTGTTTTCGTCCCAGATGGTGTCCAATAATCGGAACCAAGGCTGAGACAATACCAGTCAAAAAAGTAAAAAACGGACTCCATAAGCTAGTTGCCATTGACACTCCCGCTAAATGCAACGTATGGTATTGCCCCGTCATAGTTGTATCCACAAAAGAAGCCGAAAAATTAGCCAGTTGATAAATCAAAATTGGCAAAAAAATCGAGACAAATAAGGTCATTCGTTCTTTTAAATTGCGAGCTTGGTACATAAAATCTCCTCAAATTATTCCTTCTCTCTTAACTATACTATAAGCACTCAGAATAGTCAAAAAAGCTAGGAGGAAATCCTCCCAGCCTCTTGTCAAACTTTATTTCTTCTTATGATTTAAAATAAGGTTTAAGGCAATTGCAATGACACTTGCCGTGACAATTCCGTTTGAGAAAAACATTTGCAAGCCAGTTGGCAAACTGTTAAAAAGATTACTTCCATTTAAGCCAACTCCAGCGGAAATAGATACAGCAGCAATCAAGAAATTATGTTCATTGTGTTCAAAATCAACTCGTGCTAGCATTTGCATTCCCTGAACAGAAACAAAACCAAACATGACAAGCATGGCACCACCGAGTACAGGACTTGGAATAATTTGTGCCAAAGCTCCGAATTTTGGTAATAATCCTAACAAGACTAAGAATCCTGCTGCATAATAGATTGGTAGACGTGTTTTAATTCCAGAAAGTTTGACTAAACCAACATTTTGTGAAAATCCTGTATAAGGGAAAGTGTTAAAAATACCGCCAAGAAGTACTGCAAGTCCTTCTGCACGATAACCATTTCGCAGACGAATGCTATCTAACTTTTCGTTTGTAATATCTGAAAGTGCAAAATAAACACCTGTTGACTCTACCAAAGAAACTGTTGCAATAATACACATCATGATGATGGATGAAAGTTCAAACTTAGGTATTCCAAAATAAAACGGTGTCGGAACATGCACAAGAGGAGCTTGAGCTACTGGCGCAAAATCTACTAAGCCCATAAAGCTAGCAATAATCGTTCCAATAATTAAGCCAATCAGAATGGAAATGGATTTAAGAAAGCCTTTCGCAAAGATATTTACTAACAGTATAATTAAAATCGTAACAGCAGCTAACAGCAAACTTTGTGCAGTGGGCTTTTCACTATTATTTCCCATATTGCCAATCGCAACAGGAATAAGTGTCAAACCAATGGTTGTAATGACTGAGCCTGTCACAATCGGTGGGAAGAAATTAGCAATTTTAGAAAAAATTCCTGCAATCAAAAGAACGTAGATACCGGAAACGATGAGCGCTCCAAACATAGCTCCACTTCCATGTTTTTGACCAATCATAATCAGAGGTGCAACCGATTGGAAAGCAACGCCAAGTACGACTGGCAGGCCAATTCCGAAATATTTATTGAGTTGCAATTGCAAAAATGTTGCCACACCACACATAAAAATATCTGTGGAGATGAGATAGGTCAGCTGTTGGCTCGAATAACCTAGCGCACCAGCAATCATAATGGGTACAAGGATTGACCCAGAGTACATTGCCAATAAGTGCTGCAAACCTAAGACAGCCGCCTGTGAGTGTTTTTCTTCTTTCAGTTCCATTATGCATCAGCCTCCATAAATACAACTTTTCCATTTTCAAATTTTTGAATACGAGCCAAAGAAACGACTTTTCGCCTATCTTCTTCTAGTAACTTTCTTCCTTCTTGAAATGATTTTTCAATCACAATACCAATCGCTTCCACATGGGCACCTGATTGTTCAATGATATTAACCAGCCCTTTAGCTGCTTGCCCATTTGCTAGAAAATCATCGACAATAAGCACTTTATCATGATGATTTAAAAATTTCCCTGCAATTGAAACCGTACTTGTCACTTGTTTGGTAAAAGAATAGACCTCAGTCGTTAAAATTCCTTCCGTCATAGTGATGTTCTTTGATTTTTTCGCAAAAATCATCGGAACGCCCAATGCTTCTGCTGTATAAATAGCAGGTGCGATGCCAGATGCTTCAATTGTCACAATTTTTGTAATACCAGCCGAGCGAAAATAGGTTGCAAACACTTTACCAATTTCTTTCATCAAGTTGAAATCGACTTGGTGAGTCAGAAATGAATCCACTTTTAAAATATTTTCTCCTAAAACATTTCCGTCTTTTAGGATGCGTTCTTCTAATAATTTCATAAAATCTCCTTTTAGAAAAAACAAAAGACTTGCCAAAAGCAAGCCTAAAACAATTGGTTAACCAACTGAATACAAAATCCCTTACTAAAACACAGCAGGAAAGTTGAAGACTTACTTATTGTTAGACATTAGGTGCCTTGTAGAAACATTACGCCAAATTCGTAATATAAATAAGTAATTATTTTATTGTTAATGAGCGTCACCATTCCAAATGGAATTTTTCACAATGACGTAATCTACGTGCTTAAGACCAGCTAAATCTCTTCCGCCGGCATAGGAAATAGCACTTTGCAAGTCCTGCTCCATTTCAACTAAAGTGTCAGCTAAATGTCCTTTAACTGGTAAAAGAATTTTCTTTCCTTCCACATTCTTATAAGCACCCTTTTGGTACTCTGAAGCTGAACCATAATACTCTTTAAATTGTTCACCATCTACTTCGACCATTTGACCTGGGCTTTCGATATGACCTGCAAATAGGGAACCAATCATCACCATAGTAGCACCAAAGCGAATGGATTTGGCAATGTCGCCGTGCGTACGAATGCCACCGTCCGCAATAATCGGTTTGCGTGCAGCTTTTGCACACCAACGAAGAGCAGCTAATTGCCAACCTCCTGTACCAAAGCCAGTTTTTACTTTTGTGATACAAACTTTTCCTGGTCCAATGCCAACTTTTGTTGCATCTGCTCCAGCGTTTTCCAGCTCACGAACAGCTTCTGGTGTCCCGACATTTCCTGCAATCACGAAAGTATCAGGGAGTTCTTTTTTGATGTGCTGAATCATATCAATCACACTATCTGAATGTCCATGCGCAATATCAATCGTGATATATTCTGGTGCATCTTCTTTCAACTGGCTAACGAAATTATATTCATAATCTTTCACACCAACCGAAATGGAAGCAATCAGTCCTTGCTCATGCATGCGCTTGATGAAAGGAATACGGTCAGATTCGTCAAAACGGTGCATGATGTAGAAATAGCCACTTTTCGCCAATTTTTCTGCTACATCTTCATCCAGAATTGTTTGCATATTAGCTGGAACAACAGGAAGTTTGAAGGTGTGATTTCCAAAAGTAACTGTCGTATCAGCTTCTGACCGACTTTTGAGGATACATTTATTAGGAATCAATTGAATGTCTTCATAATCAAAAATAGGAAATTCGTTCAGCATGTCACTCTCCTTAAATAGTAAATTGTATGCAAAAATGACCTACCTATGCTTTCACATCGCTACGTCTTTCCTGACGTTTCCTTTAGTATTATAACATAAGGTACAGAAATTACAATATAATGACGTATAATATTTTTTATCGTTCGGAAATTATAGATTGTTCTTTTAGGTTCTAAAAAAGAGGTTTCCCTCTTTTACAATAGCAAATCTTTAATGCGTCCAATATCTGATTTTTTCAAGACTACATAAATCATATCTCCTAGATACAGGCGCGTGCTACCATTCACTGTTTGATTTCTTCCGTTGTGATGTTGCATGGTAATTAGAATATCTCTTGGTAGTTCTAATTCGTGCACTTGCTTGCCGGCTATTTTCTCAGAAACAGGAATTTCGATAAGCGTTGTCTCACTATCATCTGCCATGCTATCTGGAAGCAATCGCTCTAGCATAGCCTCATACACAGGTGCTCCACCCAGTAAATCCATTACAACGTATGCCACTAAAGTCACTAGACCAAGAGGCATGAGGTTTCGTATATCACCAACCATCTCAGTCACCAAAATGATGCCAGTTAGCGGAGCCTTTGAAATGGCACCAAAGTAGCCACTCATACCTAAAATAATAAAAATGGGAAATTGCTCTTGAGTTGCAAAGCCTAATCGCACACAAACGATACCAGCAATTGCCCCTAAAAGAGAGCCGAGAGCTAAAATGGGTAGAAAAATACCACCAGGAAACCCACTACCATAACTAATCATACTCCAGATAAAGCGAATAACAAAAAACATCACTAATGTTAATAGCAGATAGTGTTGACTGGTTAAAGAGAGAACCAGTTGATTGCCACCGCCTAAAAGCTGTGGAAGGAAATATCCTACTGGTAAAATGAAAATAAAGGCTATAATAGGATAATATTGCGGAGAAAGATGCAACATTTCACCAATCATATCATAAATACGAGGCATGGCTAGAACAACTTTTTCATATAAAAATCCTGAAAAACCAAGAAAAATTCCTAACAACAAATAAAGCCAGTATTGCCCTAGTCCCATCAGAGGAATATTATCTGGCATATTTAATACAGGGGTCATTCCAAAAATCATAAGCGAAACAAAATTCGCCGTTAAACTTGCCGCCAAAGACGAGACCCAAAAGAAACGCGAAAAATGATGATAGACTTCCTCAATAACAAACAGTAAACCCGCAATCGGAGCATTAAAAGCTGCTGCCAGCCCTGCTGCCGCTCCACTAGCAATCAAAGAACGCTCTTCCACAGGGCTTAAATGAAGATGTTTGGCAATTCCCTTTCCACCCATTGCTCCAAGTTGAATACTGGGTCCCTCACGTCCTAGCATCAAGCCGCTTGCAATGGCTAAAACACCTAGAATATACTTTTTCCAAAGGACACTCCACCAAGATAAGCTCATCAGACCTTTCAGCTCTGCTTCTACTTGCGGAATTCCAGAACCTTTAATATCCTTTTCCGAGAGCGTTAACTTTGCACTTATCCAAATCACGCAAGCATAAAATAACAAAATAAAAGCAAACCAAATCATACTATCATGACCTTGCTGATAGAAATGTTGAATGATATGAAATCCCTTTTCAATCAAAAAACGAAAAGAACCAACAATTGCACCCACGATAATCCCGACTAAAATTCCTCTTGAAACTTGCAGAATAATCGAGCTAGATGTAAATGCAAATTCTTTCTTGGTATTTGATATTCCTTTTTCTGTCTGAATAGACATCGTTGCCTCCCAAATATGTTCTCTCTCTATTTTAGCATAATTTTACAATTTTTATTATTGCTTGCAGAATTTGTTTTAGAGAATGAAATTCTAAATAAAAAATCGAACCAGCTTCATGCGAAACTGGTTTATGATAATATCCTTATTAAATCTCTACACTGTTTATTTGCTGATCATTAATTGTATAACAATTACGATAAATCTTCGCTTTCTTCTTGTTTTTTACTATAAATGAGATTAAATAAATCTCTTTTTAAGCTGTCTAACTGCTAAGGTATAGAAGACAAAAATATAAGCACAATTGACAACTAAGAAAAGGATAAATTCAGATAAGGTAAAAGGGACTAAAGAACGAGCCCGATCACCAACAGCAATCTGAGCATAAGGGAAAATGCTAAAAAGACCTTGTCCAATAAATAGGGTCATAAGCCCTGCTATAGCCAAAATAGCTGATATAAGAATAGGCACTGCGAAATTTTTTAAGCGAATACTAAGAAAAATTTGAATGGTGACAATAGTAATGGTTGCTATCCAACCTGTGATAGACCAAAGCAAAAAGTCCAGTAGATAATTTGCAAAAGGTACCTTCAAAACCAAAGCGCTGATAATATAAAAGAGAAGAACTATCAGTTGACTAATAGCCATGACTAGTGATAAGCTGGTGATTTTTGATAAAATGATACGATTGGCTTTAACCGGAATACTTAATAAGCGCTGCCAGTTTTTATTACTTTCCTCGAATTGACAACTGATGGAACAGATAATCCCGATCAGAATAGGAGTAAATATCTGCGAGGAATAGAAAACTGTTTGTCCCCAAAGGACGCGAGCTTGTGTACCATCTAGGAGCACCTTTCGATTGAGAGCGTAAATCATTGCTCCCAATAAGGACCCAACAAGGTTAAAGAAGATTAGCGTTATCGGAATAGCACTTTTTTTGATTTTTTTAAATTCAAAAATAATCATAATAGATCCGCCTTTCCAATGAGTTTTTTACTGACAAAGATGCTTAAAAAAATGATAAGCAATAATGTGACTAATTTAAAGGGATAAGCATTATCATATTGAAAAAGATAAGTGTTAGTTCCAGCCACCCGTTTAGCGATTCCCATCATAGAGAAATATTGCCAAGGAATGAAAATACGAATAGGAAATGGTAACGCACCGATACCTACAAATGACAGGAAGGAACCAATTAAGCCTGTTACCACTGTCACACTTGGCTTTGGATAGATAAAAGCTAAGCAAAGATGTAAACAAGACAGAAAGAGACAAACCAAAAAAGTTGTGAACAAAAAGAGACTCAATGAAACAGGTGTCACACTGACCTGCATGCCTTGAATAATAAATTTCAGAAAAAGCGTTTGAATCAAACTGACAACAAAGGCAAAAATAGCCATCACAGTCAATTTAGCCTTAAAAAGTTGCCAAGGACTTTCGTTACTGGTTTGCAAGAGTTTAAAAGTTTTGCCTAGATGTTCCAATTCCAGTAGTCTAGACGCTAAAACTGCAATGAAAAGTGGCAAAATACAATCATTCAAGTAAGTCATGGTATAAATGGCATTATAGGCCTCATGCGTTTTAGGTAATTCATATTTGATAACAACGCCACTCCAAATCAAGCCCACTGCTACAATAGCAATCAAAGATAGCAAGAAAAAACGTCTTTTTAATTTGATAAATTCTAATTGTAAATTTAGCATTACAAAACACTTCCTTCCCGTCCTGTCATATCAAGGAAAACATCTTCCAGCGATCGACGAATCATACGAACTTGATAAATATCAACATCATTTTCAACTAAGAGTCGAATAGCAGTGGCTATATTAACTTTATCGTTATCGTTGACAATCATTTTTTTGTCATCATCCAAATTAAAACCATTGAACATTAGTATTCTTTTAGCAGTTACATCATCACTGGTCTCAAACAGATATTTTTCATCTTCTTTAAGGTCAGATAGGTGACCTTCAAAAAGTAATTGACCATGATTAATAATACCGACAGTCGTAGCCATCTGTTCAATTTCTGAAAGAATATGGCTAGAAACGATGATAGTCATATCGTATTTTTGTGGTAATGACTTGATGAGCTCACGAATTTCTTGAATACCAGCAGGATCTAAACCATTAGTTGGCTCATCCAGAATCAGTAATTTAGGAAATTTAACAATGGCTAGCGCAATTCCTAGACGTTGTTTCATGCCTAGTGAATAGTTTTTAACTAGCTTGTCTTTTTGATCGAAAAGTTTGACAATCTTTAAGACTTCATCAATATTTCTTTTTGGTAATTTAAGTAATTTTTGGATAATTTCAAGATTTTCATAGCCGGTCAAATTAGCATAGTAAGAGGGCTCCTCAATAAGGGAACCTACATTTGAGAGGAGTGATATTTGATTGCTATTAAAGGTTTTGCCAAAGAGCTTAATGGAACCATGGGTTGGTTGCAACAATCCCAAAAGCATTTTCATAGCAGTGCTCTTACCAGCACCATTTGGTCCTAAAAAACCATAAATTTCATTTTTTCTAATATGAATAGAGAGCTGATTAACGGCTACTTCACCTGAAAAATCCTTACTTAATTGGTTGGTTTCAACGATATAATTGTTCATTTGTTTTCTCCTTTAAAAATCTTAGAGTGATGTTATATCCTTTCGCTATTTTTATTATAATGAAACTCCTTTATTTTAACCTATTCATTACCTTAATTCTTCCTTAATTTTTACTTTAAAGTCCTTGACCAAGGAAGCAATGTGTTATACTAGTCTTATTGAGGTAATAGTATGAATTATAAAGAAAAGAAGATCTTAATTTTAGACGATAACCCAGAAATTTTAGAAATGGTGCAAGAATCATTGAACATTGCTGGTTTTAGCAATCTAACAAGTGTACAATCACAAAAAGAAGCTTTGGAGCAATTTGAAGAAAAATCTTTTGATTTAGTTATTTTAGACATTATGCTGCCTGAAGGATCAGGATTTGAAGTTTTAAAAGGTATCCGTAAGACTTCAACGGTTCCTGTTTTGTTTTTGTCGGCAATCTCCGATATAGAAAAACAATATCAGGGCTTTGAGTTAGGGGCAGATGACTATATTATCAAGCCTTTCCGCCCAAGAGATTTGGAGTTGCGTATTCTTTCCATCTTAAAAAGAGCCTATCCCGAAAAGGAAGATACCCTTGTTTTGCCTGCTTGCCAGGTGCATTTTAGCCAAGCCTTGATTACCAAAGGAAAACTAGAGATTCAGCTGACAGCTAAGGAATACAGTATTCTTAAGGTCTTATATGATAATAAGAATCGCATTGTTACTTTTGACCAACTCTTAGAAAAAGTCTGGGGCTTACAATACCAAGGCTATGATAATACCCTAATGGCTCATATTCGTAAGATTCGACAAAAGATCGAAGCCAATCCATCTAAACCAGAAAGCTTAATAACGGTTAAAGGTTTGGGTTACAAACTAAAGGTGAATTAAATGGATACCGTTAAATTTTTTACTAAGTTATTAACCAGGTATGTTCTATTACTCTTGGCTTTAATCATAGGACTTGTTTTTGTTTATGGTTTGGTTTTCTCATCCTATTTTAGTTTCTATGGAAAGGAAAAACCGGAACTACTTTACACTAAAATCGCTCAATCGAGTCAACAGAATAATTTTAATTTTGATAAAAGCAGCAAAATTGAAATGGATAAACAAAATACTTGGGCTATGGTACTGAATCAAGATGGCAATATTGTCCAATCTTATCATTTACCTCAACAGCTCAAAAGACATTATACCAATGCTGATATGGTTAAATTTTCACGTTGGTATTTAGAAGATTACCCTGTTTTCTCCTATGTACGAGGTCAGCAAATTTTAGTTTTGGGCTATCCTAAAAAGCATTCCTTAGCAAAATTTAATTTCTATGCTAATACACAATTTATTAGGAATTTTCTCAGTTTGGGACTTGTTTTCTTGGGTATTATTCTTTTACTTATTTTTATTCTTTTGAGCCGATCAAAGCTACGCATTAAAAAGGAAATGGATCCGATTATTACTGCTGTCACTTCTTTGTCTCAGGGTCAAAATATTGCTCTTAATGAAAAGGGAAATTTCTCAGAAATTAAGACAGCCCTTAATGAAACATCTCATATTTTGGAAGAAAGCAACACGATGAAAGAGCAATGGATTAGAGGGGTCAGTCATGATTTACGCAATCCTCTTATGCTCATATCAGGTTATAACAGTCAGCTAGAGCAGCAATATGGTAAAGGAAAGCAGACGGAGGAAATTGAAAATCAGATTCAAACTATGAAAGAAATGATTTCTAATCTCAATATGAGCTACTTATTGGATAATCAAAAGCATCACTCCGAATTTTCGAGTCTTGATTTGGTTGCAGTCCTACGAACAGTAATTGCCGATATATTGAATAATTATGAAACAATTACACTTCATTTTGATTTGCCTACCGAGGCAGTGTTGGTAAAAGGAGAGGTAACTTTACTAGAAAGAGCTTTTAGAAATCTCTTGCTTAATAGTATCATACACAGCGGTTCTAACCAGATTGATCTGACTTATCAATTATCTGATAATAAAGTGCTCATCATCATTGCGGATCAAGGAGATATTACAGCTCAAAAAATTACTGAGCTAAATCAAAAATCGACTAATTATGAATCACATGGTATGGGAACGGTTATCACTAAACAAATTATTAAATTACATCAAGGTGAAATTGTTTTTTTAGACAATCAGCCAGGCTTAAAAGTCATCATTTCTTTACCTTTAGTAAAGGACTGATGACCTACCTAAGAACAAGCTTACACTCAGAAAACTAACCATTTGGAGCATCGCAACACATTATTTATCTTCTAAATATTTCTAAATGCTATTTTTGGGGCAAAGTATTCTTTCGTCTAATCATCGTAAATTTTTGATAAATAAGTAGCAATACTATTCTATTTATCAAAAATTTTTCTGTTATACGCAAAAAAAGAGTGAACAAATAAAGTTGCACTCTTTTACTGTTAAAATGTTTTGTCAACAACTATATACGAATTACACTAAAAACGCTTTATAAACTCAATATCTTATCTTTATTTTTCAGCCGTCAATGCTGCCATTGTGATGTAGTTATAAGGTTTGTTAAAGTGTGGCAGGAAGAAAATATCTGTCAAAGCTAGTTTATCAATGGTCACTTTTTCTTGGATTGCAAGTGAGAAAAGATGAATTCCCATTGAAATATCTTCGTGTGAAGCCATTTGTGCGCCAAGGATGACGCGTGTATCTTTATCAAATACGATACGAATAGCTACTTCATGGTTGTTGTGTTTGATAAATTCTGGCTTTTGAAGGTCATTAAATCCTGTTTCAACCGCATTGTAGCCAGCAGCTTTTGCTTTTTCCAATGTCAAACCAGTTGAAACCATTTTAAGGTCGTAAATGTTGATACCGTTTGAACCTTGCACACCAATGCCTTCTAACTCATGACCAGTTGCGTTGTAAGCTCCGACGATACCTGAACGAACAGCGTTTGAAGCAAGGGCAATGTAGCTCATTTTACCAAGGGAATTGTCATAAATCGTTGCACAGTCACCAACTGCATAAACACCTGGAATGCTTGTTTCTTGTTTTTTATCAACAAGGAAGGCGCCATTACGGAAAAGTTCAATCTTGCCAGCGCCGAGAGCTGTGTTTGGTCGGAAGCCAACAGCCATAATGACCATATCTACGTCAAATGTTTCTTTATCTGTTACAATACGTTCAACTTTACCTTCGCCTTCAACAGCTTGGACAGTTTGACCGTAGGCAAGTTTAATACCATGATCTGCTAAGTTTTTACTCATCAAATCAGACAATTCACGATCGTAGTAACCAGCAAGACAAGTATCTGCAACGTCAATCAAGATTACTTCTTTTCCAAGGCGTTCAAAAGCTTCTGCGAGTTCCACACCAATGTAGCCGGCTCCAACAACAGCAACTCGATTGATTCCTTTATTGTTTTTCAGTTTTTCAATCACTTCAGCTGAGTTTTGATATAATTTTACAAATTGAACGTTTTCCAGAGTCGCTTTAAATTCGCGATTCCCTTCTACAATTTCAACACCTTTAATCGGCGGAATGATTGGTTGTGAACCAGTCGCAAAAATCAATTTGTCATAAGATTCAAGATGTTCTTGACCGTTTACAAGTGCGGTCACTTCTTTTTTATCATAGTCAACTGATAAAACAGGGCTTTCCATGTAAACTTTAGCACCTTTTGCTTCAAGTTTTTCCTTATCTGAATAGAACAATCCTTCTGGACCGTCAATTTGCTTACCAATCCAAAGCGCCATTCCACATCCTAAAAAAGAAATGTTTGAATTTTGGTCAAATACCACAACTTCGTTTTCATTTCCGAAGTTGTCTAACATCGTATTGATACAAGCTGTACCAGCATGGTTGGCACCGATAACAACAATTTTACTCATAGAGCAATTCCTACCTTAATTTTTAATTTACTAAAACATTATAACATTACGTGTTAGCGTTTACAATATATTTGCTCATAAAACTGAAAAATATTACATTTTCTATCAATTTAAGAGAACTTTTCATGAATGCTTTCATTTCTAATCTCAATGTAGTTTTTATCTCATCTTGTAGACAGACAGCTTTGTTGAAATTGTCAGAAAATTATAGAAAAAAATTGTGAAAACGTTATCTATCTGTTATAATAGATATGTATTTTTTATTTGTAGAAAGGATGTGATATGGTGGACTTCAGCTCTCGTTCCATTCACTTAATGGGAACGACGATTACGATTTCAATTCTGCATCCGCAAGCAGGTTTGCTACTTGACGAAGTTATTCAGCTACTTTTTCTTTATGAAAAACGCTTTAGTGCAAATGATGATGCTTCGGAGTTGATGAAAATCAACCATCAAGCTGGAAAACAATGGGTTCAGGTGCATCCTGATTTGTTTGAGCTAATTGAGCTAGGAAAACAGCATAGTTTAGCTCAAAATAGTCACTTAAATATTACTATCGGACCACTTGTACAAACATGGCGAATTGGTTTTTCAGACGCTAAAGTGCCTCAGCCGGAAGAAATCAAATATTGCCTTTCTTTAATAGAACCTACTTTTATTAAACTCGATTCTACTTCTTCTAGTGTTTTTTTGGCAAAAGAAGGAATGAAAATTGATCTTGGAGCACTTGCAAAAGGCTATATTGCTGATAAAGTGATGGAGTTCTTAAAAAATAAAGGCGTGACTTCTGCTCTCATCAATCTAGGCGGGAATGTATTAACACTAGGAATCAACCAAGTTTCCAAGCGTCCTTGGCGGATTGGGATTCAGCATCCAAAATTAACACGCGGAAATAACCTCGCCATTCTTCCTATCGTGAATCAATCCGTTGTGACTTCAGGAATTTATGAGCGAACCCTTGAAAAACAAGGACATTCCTATCACCATATTCTTGATAGCAAGACAGGCTATCCTGTGGAGACAAATGTCGCTAGTTTAACGATTGTGTCTAATCGCTCTGTAGATGGTGAAATTTGGACAACACGATTATTTGGTGAAAGCCCATCGTCTATTCTAGAACAAGTTGAAAAAGAAGAACAGATTGAAGCGTTAGGGATTACAAAAGATGGTCAATTATTCTATTCTTCTGGTTTAAAGCCAGAACTGCTATTTTAATATCGGAAAGGAAATAATTATGTTAAAACTCATCGGTTTAGTTGGTACAAATTCAAAACGTTCCACCAATCGCCAACTATTACAATATATGCAAAAACATTTTGCGGATAAAGCAGAAATTGAACTGGTGGAAATCAAAGACATTCCCATTTTCAATAAACCCGCAGACAAAAAACTTCCAGCTATTGTAACGGAAATTGCTGAAAAGATAGAAGCTGCTGACGGGGTTATTATCGGAACGCCTGAATACGACCACTCTATCCCAGCTTCGCTCATGAGTGCTCTGGCTTGGTTATCTTACGGCATTTACCCACTGCTCAATAAACCAGTGATGATTACAGGCGCCTCTTATGGAACATTGGGGTCATCTCGTGCACAGTTACAGCTTCGCCAGATTTTGGATGCCCCTGAGTTGAAAGCTTCCGTCATGCCTGGCTCTGAATTTTTGCTGTCGCACTCTCTGCAGGCATTTGATAAAGATGGCAATCTCATCGACCTTGAAACCATTCAAAAATTAGATGCACTCTTTGATGATTTCCGTCTTTTTGTGAAAATTACCGAGAAACTATCCAGCGCGCAGGAATTATTGCACAAAGAAGCTGAAAACTTCGACTGGGAAAACTTGTAAGTAAAGGAGAAATGATGCAATGAAATTTGTAGGAATTGTAGGCTCAAATGCAGAGCAATCGTATAATCGTGAATTACTGGAATTTATCAGAAGGCATTTTAAACTAAAATTTGAATTGGAAGTCTTGGAAATCGATGAAGTTCCGATGTTTAATCAAGACGAAAAATGGGACGAATCTTTCCAGCTTCGCCTCCTATACAACAAAATTACCCGTGCAGACGGAGTCATTATCGCAACACCTGAGCACAACCATACCATTACCGCCGCTCTGAAAAGCGTGCTTGAGTGGCTGTCATTTGAAGTTCATCCATTTGAAAACAAGCCTGTCATGATTGTGGGCGCTTCTTACTACGATCAAGGAACTTCACGCGCACAGGTCCATTTACGCAAAATTCTTGACGCACCAGGTGTCAATGCTTATACTCTTCCCGGAAATGAATTTCTGCTTGGAAAAGCCAAAGAAGCCTTTGACGATGAGGGAAATATTACCAACGAAGGAACCGTCAAATTCCTTGAAACCTGCTTGGATAATTTTATGAAATATGTAGAGGTCGTTTCAAAATTGAAAAAACCAAAACCAATTGAACCAGAAAATTTAGATGTTACCAAACCTATCGCAACAACGATTCAAGGCATTGACCCAGATGATCCTGAATGGGTTGAAAAAGCCGCTGCCATGGTGGGCGCTGTCTCAGGAGATACCTATGTAAAACTAGACCACGGTATTTTAACGGTGGATCAGATCAATATGTTCTTGAAATCCATGCCTTTTGAACTGACTTACGCCGATGACAACAACCAATTTCTCTACTACAACAATGCACATCAAGACCCTGATACCATGCTGGCAAAACGTGTACCATCTCAGTCAGGAAACCGCCTATCAACGGTTCACAATTCACTTCCGGCTGGCAGAATGAAAAATGTAGAGTGGGTGGTCGGAACCTTGCGTAACGGCAATCAAGAATATGTCCGCACCCTGATTCCAAATCCGCATTCACCAGTTTTAAATACACACAATTATCAGGCCATGTACTATCCAGACGGCTCTTACGCTGGTATCAATGAAATTGTCTTTAATTTCAGACCATGGCTGGAATGGTACTTGGAAACAACTGGTCAGCAGCTAGTTGGCGGAAGCGGTCCATTCGCTCCTGCAGGAGGACAGGCTAAAGCTGATGCAACTTCCGGTGCTTCGGATACAGGTAGTCACAGCGAGAGCACGAGTGAGGCAGATGCTACTTCTGCTGCTTCCAGTCATTGATCTAAAGAAATCAAAGAAAAGGTTGAGCAATTTTGTCTCATCCTTTTTTCTGTGTAAAAGATCATTCCATAAAATTCACTTGCACAGATTTCGTGAACTTGTTATAATAATGAATATACGCAAACGTTTTCTGCCACAAGGAGATAATGATGATTGAAGCAAATCAATTATATAAGACATATAGTATTGTCGAGAAAGAATTAGGTCTTAAGGGTTCTATCAAAGCCTTTTTTCACCCCAAGAAAAAACAAATTCACGCTGTACAGAATATTTCATTAACGGTTCAAAAAGGTGAAATTATTGGTTATATTGGTTCGAATGGAAGCGGAAAATCCACGACTATAAAAATGCTGACAGGTGTTCTTTATCCAGATCGAGGTAGTGTTAAAATTAATGGACTTACCCCACAGAAACATCGTACAGCAGTCAATAAGCAAATTGGCGTTTTGTTCGGACAAAAATCACATTTACGTTGGGATATTCCTGTGCTGGAATCTTTTATTTTGCATGCGAAAATCTATGACGTTCCTGATAAAGTTTTTGAGGAACGCTTGGAGCAATTAATTGACCTGTTGCAGCTAGGAGATTTTATTCACCAGCCTGTTCGTAATCTTTCGCTCGGGCAACGAGTTCGCTGCGAATTTGCTGCTATTTTCATTCATCAGCCTGCCGTTGTTTTCTTAGATGAGCCTACAATTGGTCTTGATGCCAGCGTAAAAGAAACAATCCGCTCCTTCATTCGCTTTATGAATAAAGAACACCAGACAACTTTCCTCATTACGTCTCATGATATGCAAGATATTGAATCACTCTGTGGACGAATTTTTATCATTGATAAGGGCAAAAAGGTTTATGATGGAAGTCTGACGAAATTAAGAAAAAAGTTTTCAACAGTTAAAACCATTTCTTTCAAAACGCAAACGCCAATAGAAGAGCTATTCCAAATCAATGGTTTTCGTTTTGAGAAAATTGACTCTTATCATTTCAATATTCATTATCAGACAGATATTTATACTAATGCCCAAGTTATTAATCAGATTTTTGATCATTATTCAATCGAAGACCTAGCTATCAAAGAATTGACAATTGAAAATATCGTCAAACAAATTTATGAGGAGGGGCTTGATGAGTAAATATATCCATATCACACGATTAGCTCTTATTACGCAACTTCAATATAAATCTTTCTTTGTTGCAACCCTGATTCGTACTTTCATACAAGTTCTTGTCTCTATTTTTGTTTGGAAAACCATTTTTTTCACCCAATCTCATGTTAATGGTTATACTTTAGAAACGTTCACTACCTATATTATCTTCGCAAATCTACTAGGAAATCTAAATAGTTTTAGTATTGGACGGGATCTATCTCTGATGATTGTAGATGGGAATATTACTGGTGAGCTACTTTATCCTTACTCTTTAATTACTTCGCTCTTTTTCCAAGACTTTGCTGTCAAAATTGTTGAAATTGTTAAATTCATTCCAATTTTACTGGTGATTCCTTTCATTCAAGGGCAGCTCTATCTTCCAAATTGGCAAACAGGCTTGCTTTTCCTATTTTCCAGTTTGCTAGGAATATTTATTGTCCTCTTGCTAGATTTAGGGTTTAGCTTAACAGCCTTTTTCACGACGAATACATGGGGAATTTTGATTCTCAGAAATGGGCTTTTTTCACTTGCGTCTGGATCGCTTTTGCCACTGAGTTTTTATCCAGAAAATATCGCAAATATTTTGAAACTATTACCTTACAGCTTTGCTGTTAATTTTCCAGTCAATATCCTTTTGAAAAGACCTGTTAATACTGAACTCTTCTGGATTCAGTTGGCTTGGATTCCGATACTTTCAGCTTTCATTGCTCTGCTTTGGTATCAAGCTAAACGCCGTTTAGTCATTTTAGGAGGTTGAAGATGAAATACATCAATATTTATTTTTATAATTTAAAAGCTTACTTGATTGCTAGTATGTCTTATAGGATGGACTTCTTTATTGGACTTATTTCTTCTTTGATTGAACAGATTGTTTATTTAATCTTTTTAAATGTATTATTTGCAAATATCAAGGAAATTGCCGGATTCAACTATGGACAAATGCTATTTATTTATGGAATGGCAACTATCGGACGTTCAGTTCACTTGATTTTCTTTGACAATCTTTGGATGTTTGGAAGCCGCTATATTCGCAAAGGTGAGTTTGAACGCCTGCTTATCATGCCCATCAATCCTCTTTTTCAGCTAATTTGTGAACGCGTGCAGCTACAAGGCTTTGGCACAACACTGATGGGAGCTATTGCAACTTATCAATCCTATCATTTACTCGGACTGCATTGGAACATTTTTCATCTACTTCTCTTTGTCTTTATCTGTATTTGTATTGGTTTACTCTATGCCGCTATTCAATTAGGACCTACTGCTCTTGCTTTTTGGATTGTCGAATCTTTCCCTATCACAATGGGGATTTTCTCCCTCAATCAAATGGCACAATACCCTATCAAAATTTACCCAACCTTTATCCAATTGATACTAATTTTTGTATTTCCTTATGCTTTTACTTCTTTTTTTCCAGCTCTTTATTTTTTAAATCTAAGCTGGATTGGTTTGCTACTTCCTTTAGTCCTACTTGTTATTTTTACTATCAACTACGCTTTATTCAAATACGGCATGAAAAAATTCTCCAGTGTTGGGAATTAAATATTAAAAACCAACTGAAATCTTTCATCAGTTGGTTTTATTTGCCTTTGGAAAATAGAGACGAATCTCCGTATAAGTATTTTCTTCAGATTTAATTTCCATGTGATAGGATTTACCAAATTGTAATTGCAAACGCTGATTAACATTCTTCAAACCGACACCACCCAAGCGAACGAGTGTAGCATTTGTAGTTTCGCTGGCGACAAAGCCACGACCATTGTCATAAATTGAAACGATGAGCTGCGTGTCATTTTCAGAAACACTAACTCGAATCATCCCTTGACGATTCATTTCCTTGATACCATGATAAATCGCATTTTCAACCAAAGGCTGCAAAATCAACTTTGGAATTTTGTAGTCATTATATTGCTTCAACTCTTTAATTTCATATTGCAATTTCTCACCATAGCGCTGTTTTTGAATAAAGAGATACTGACGCACGTGGTCAATTTCATCTTTAAGAGAAATTTGTTCATGTCCTTGGTTCAAAGCTAAACGGAAATACTTAGCTAGTGATTTTGTGACTTCTACCACACGCTTGCTGTCATTAAATTCTGCCATCCATACAATTGTATCTAACGTATTGTAAAGAAAATGCGGGTTGATTTGGCTGGAAAGCGCCTGCAATTCATATCTTCTGACATTTTGTTCCTCTTCTTTGACTGCAATCATCAATTGATCAATCCGGTCTAACATAATATTAAATTGTCTTGCCAAATCAACTAATTCAGGAGAGCCGGTTTCATTAGCCCTCAAATCTGAATGCCCGCTTCCAACCTTTAAAATGGTTGCTTGTAAATCTCGCAAAGGCTTAATCCAAAGCCGAAGCACAAACCAAATCCCTATTAGACAAACACCCAAAGCAAACAACCCTGTTCCAATAAAAGACCACAAAATCTGTGTTTGAACTGCATGCAATTGTTCCATTGAAGAAACCCCAATCAATGTCCAACCACTATTTGGAATTTGATATTGAGATACATAAGCTTGTTTTGATTTGACATATCCATTTTTTACAGAAAGATAAGGCGCCATCGCTTTCATTTCAGCGTGAGAAGAATAAACTGCTTTTTTAGGATGATAGACAAAGTCATGATTGGCATTGACGATAAAGGTAAATCCTTCTTTTCCTAACTGCAGTTGATCTAAGTAAGCTTCCAACGTCTTGTATCCAATATCTAAGCGAACAACCCCCAAATTTTTACCGTCTTTATCTACAACTTCCTGCATGATTGAAATCACCCATTTTTCACCAATTGTATGGCTGACGGTTCTTCGTGCTGGTGTCAAAATCGGCATAGCACCTTTATGGATAGCATCCTGATACCATTTTTCTTTCATCATATCAGCGGATGTCTTCATGGTTAATTCAGGATCTGTTGATATGAGATTTCCGTCTTTTGTTACCAAAATAGCAGATACCAAATCCGAATCTGTTTTTAAAATCGTTGCGAATAATTGCCGAAGTTGTTCAGCGTTTTCTTGGCTTGGTGTTTGTGCGTATGTCTTTATTTTCTCATTTTCAGCCAAACTACTCGTTGTCTGTTTAACTTTTTGTAAATAAGAAGTGATAAACTGACCACTTTGCTGAATGGTCTTGCGTGTATTTTGCTCAGTTGTCTGGCGAATAGCAACCGAACTAGTCTGATAATAAATCCCACCGACAATTCCCAAAAGAGCTAATATCATGATAAAAACATAAATCACTAACTGAATCAGAAGCGAATAACGTTTCATTTCCCTTCTCCTCGTTTAAATTGCCGCGGTGTCACTCCAACGACTTGTTTGAAGCGTTGAGAAAAATAGTTCATATCTTCAAAGCCGACCTGCTCTGCAATTTCATAAACCTTCAAGTCAGTTGTCAAAAGCAGTAATTTTGCTTTCTTCATCCGTTCTTGAATTAAGTAATCCTGAAATGGCAAGCCCAGCTCTTTTTTGATGAGAACACTCAAATAAGACGGACTAAACCCTAACTGAAAAGCAAGTGATTTAAGAGACAATTCTGTATCGGTCAAACGATCATGAATTGCTTGTTCTAAATCAGAAAATTCTGCTTGCTCAACCAGTTCATGAACTTGCTGCTGCTTTCGCTCCTTGTCCAATTTCTCTTTGACTTTCAACAACATCGTTTCCACATCTTCCCGCGAAAACGGCTTTAGTAAATAATCATCAGCACCTAATTTTACTGCTGACAAAGCGTAGTCAAAGTCATCATAACCCGTTAAAAAGATAATATGAACAGAAGGATATTGTTCTTTGACCAATTGAGCTAGTTTAATCCCGCTTATATGTGGCATATTGATATCTGTCAAGACAATATCGGGCTGTGCAAGCTGTATCTTTTCCCAAGCATCCAAGCCATTTTCGGCCTCATCCATGACTTCCATATCAAATGTTTCAAAATCTACTAAAGACGAAATACCTTGCCGAACAAGGTATTCATCTTCTACAATCATAATTGAATACACTAGCGCACCCCTATTATTTATTAAACTCATTATAGCAAATTTCTGTGAAAATTGCTGTTACACATAGTCTAATAAATATCCATAACCTTTACTTTCCATTTGGTCTTTCGGAATGAAACGAATGGCTAAACTGTTAATACAGTAGCGAAGTCCGCCCTTATCTTTTGGTCCGTCCGTAAAGACATGACCCAGATGAGAATTTCCAACGCGACTTCGCACTTCTGTCCGTGTCATATTAAAGCTCTTATCTTCTTTATAAGTCGCTACATCTGGACTGATTGGACGTGTGAAGCTAGGCCAACCACAACCAGACTCAAATTTATCTTTGGAAGAGAAAAGTGGCTCACCTGTTACAACATCTACATAAATACCTGCATCAAACTTATCCCAATAGCGATTAGAAAAAGCACGCTCTGTATCATTTTTTTGTGTTACGGCATATTCTTCATCGGATAGTTTCTTTTTAATCTCTGCATCACTAGGCTTTTTATATTTGGAAGCATCAATAACTGGATAAGAAGCCTGCTTAACATTGATATGGCAATAGCCATTTGGATTTTTCTTTAAATAATCTTGGTGGTACTCTTCAGCCTTAATAAAATGTTTTAATGGTTGTCTTTCAACCGCCAACGGCTCTTTAAATTTTTCTTTCTGCTCGTCAAAGACTTTGTTAATTGTTTCTACATCAGCCTGATCTTTATAATACACACCTGTACGATATTGCACTCCACGATCATTGCCTTGCTTATTTTTGCTGAGTGGATCAATGATTCTAAAATAATGTAGCAAGACTTCTCTTAAAGAGATTTTATTGGCATCATAGGTTACATGAACCGTTTCAGCATGTTTTGTCTGCGAGATTAGTTCGTATTTCGTGGTTTCGCTAGTGCCATTAGCATAACCAGAGACTGCATCAACCACCCCATCTACTCGTGAGAAATATTCTTCTACCCCCCAGAAGCAACCTCCTGCCAAATAGATATGCTTTAAATTTGCATTTTTCAAGTCCGCTTTCTTTTGCTTGACCGGTTCAGCCTGACTAACAGCTGCTTCTTTAATCTGATTAATAGCAGACTGATTTTTAAGGGTTGGTATCATGCGACTTCCCAGCACAAATAAACCTAAAACCAGTAGGACTGCTCCACCCAATAATAACCATTTCATTTTATGATCCATCATCCTCCCCTCCTATTTAATGCTTTTAAGAGTTGATTCAATTTCTGCTTTTTTAATAAGTCCAGGACGAGTTTTTACCAATTTCCCATCACTTCCAATAAATGCAGCTGTCGGATAGGAACGAACACCATATTGCTCCAATAATTTACCACTAGGATCTAGTAAAACAGGTAAATGTTTATATTCTAGTTTCTCATACCATTTTTTAAAGTCTGCTTCAGACTTTTCACCGACATGCCCCGGTGAAACAACCGTCAAAACTACATAGTCTTTCCCAGAATTTTTAGCTAACTCATCAGTATCCTTTAATGTAGACAAGCAGATAGAGCACCAAGATGCCCAAAATTTGAGATAAACTTTCTTTCCTTTGAAATCTGACAATTTATAAGTTTTCCCGTCAACCCCTTTTAGTTCAAAATCAGGAGCTGCTTCGCCTTGATTCAACTTTGTAGCTGTCGTTTTATTTGTAAATTGCCCGTGTCCAGACTTAGTTCCACTAGCTGATTTTTGATTTCCACAGGCACCCAACAGAGCAACACAAACAAGACCTGTGATGACTAACATTGTTTTTTTCATGAGATTCCTCCTTTTATCCACCAAATATTGAAGCTAGAACATTAAGATTTCCCAGCATAAGTAAAATTCCCATCAAGATGATAAGTAACCCGCCAATTTTCTTTAGTAGTCCCATATAAGGTTTTATTTTCCCAAAATGGCGTAAAACAATAGAAGAGGCAAGCGCCAAAATGAGAAATGGGATAGCAAGACCAAGGGTATAAACTAACATGAGGAAGCCACCTTGTACTGCTCCATTACCACCAGAAGCTGCAATTGCGAGAACAGAACTCAAAACAGGACCTACACAAGGTGTCCAACCAAAGCTAAAGGTCACACCTAGCAAGAAAGCATTGTAAAAATCATTTCTATTTTTATCTTTTTTTAATTGAACACTTTTCTGTCGTTGTAGTAGCTTAAAATTGATCAGTTCCATTTGATGAACACCGAGAAAAACAACAATTGCTCCTAATACATAGCGGAACCACTCTGTATAGAGAACTTTTCCCAAAAAGCCAGCGCCATATCCAAGAATTAAAAAGACTACTGATAATCCTGCAATGAAAAATAGTGTTTTTACAATTCCATACCAAGCAATCTTCTTTCCAAAAATAATGATTGTTCTTGGTTCATCTGTATCCAATAAAATACCAACATATACAGGAAGCAATGGCAATATACAAGGCGAGAAAAATGATAAAATTCCCGCTAGAAATACAGAAATCAAAAACACAATAGATATCATTATCTTTTCCTCCTCGTTTTCTTTCTAGGAAAAGTATACACTGGTTCACTATCTAAAAATAGAGGATACGATTTGTAAAAACTTGAATTTGATATGGTCATAAAAAAACTATCACTTTTCGTGATAGATGTTTTTAATTATTCCATTTCAAATGTGTCACTCTTTTGTTTATTTGGCAAAAACAAAGACAACACAATCCCGACAATCGTTGGTACCAGCCAAGGAATTGAAGCTTGCGCAAATGGCAAAGCATTGATTAAATTGCTCACACTAGTCAATTTAAATTGCGAGCCAATGATATTCGCAAAGGCAATAATTGTTACAACTGCGATTGTTAGCTGCATTCCAATCTTAGATAAGGCAACAAACTTATTGACAATCACAATCATTACAATCGCAATGGTAATCGGGTACAAAATTTGCAAGACAGGAACTGAATACTGAATGATCGCTCCCAAACCAAGATTTGCAATTGCAAATCCAATCAATGTAAAGACTGTTGCATAAATTTTGTAGCTTATTTTAGGAAAGGTTTTATTGAAAAATTCTGATGTTGAAACAATCAAACCAACCGTAGTCGTGAAGCAGGTCACTGTTACCATGGCTGCAAGAAAAATCTGTGCTGTCGGACCAAAAATAGCTTGTGTAGCTTGAGATAAGACATAAACTCCTTTATTGGCATCAGAAGCTATTACATCAGCCGGAATTGGGAAATGATTTCCAAGAAATCCCAATCCGATATAAAGCGCACTAAATCCCAATGCAACAACAATTCCAACAATCCAAATCGTTGAGATATATTCTTTTTTATTAGCAAAGCCGAGTTGGTTCAATGTTTGCACAGCGATAACGCTAAAAGCAACAGAGGCAAGTGCATCAAGCGTATTATACCCTTCAAGAAAGCCAGTTCCAAAAGCTGCTTTTGCGTATTCCGTGCTAGCAGCTTGCGGTGCAGCTGCTCCATATTTTATCGCCCCTAAAATGACTAGAATGACAATCAAAATGGCAAACACAGGAGTCAAAATCCGACCAATCCGATCCAAAATTTTGGAAGGATTTAATGAAATCAAGTAAGCAGCCACAAAATACAAGATTGTAAAAATAATAAGTCCTAATCCTGTCATATTACTCGAAAGCAATGGTGCAATCCCAACTTCATAAGAAGTCGTTGCCGTCCGAGGAATGGCAAAAAATGGACCAATCGCTAGATATAGAACTACCAAGTAACTGGTCGCAAACCAAGGAGAAACCTTTTTAGAAATTTCGTAAACATAGCCTTTGGGATTTAAAGTACCGATAATCAATGTTAAAATAGCAATTCCAACTCCTGAAAGTACGAAGCCTGCAATTGCTGACCAGAAGTGTTCGCCAGACAAAGCTCCTAAAGTTGGCGGAAAGATTAAATTCCCTGCGCCGAAAAATATTCCAAACAAGAGTAATCCCGTCAGTGCTCCCTTTTTAAACATCTTCTCTCCCTTTTCTAAAATTTAGTATGTTCAACCATTATAACAGATTCTTACAATACTTCAAGTGATATAAAGTATAAAGTTAAAATATTGCACAAATTCTGAATGTTTGAGCAAAACAAAAGCAGCATAATCAAGTCATGCTGCTATATTCTTATTTAATCCCTAGAGCAATACGAGCGTAGCGACTCATTTTATCAACAGTCCAGGCAGGATACCACACCAATCTCACTTCTACTTTGCTCACTTCAGGTACATCTGACATCGCATCATGAATCTGATCAGTTAATAAGTCAGCCAGTGGACAACCCATTGTTGTTAAAGTCATATCAATTTGTGTCTCGCCGTTTTCACCATTGAATCGAATCTCATAAATCAAACCAAGGTTTACAATATCAATTCCTAATTCAGGGTCAATAACTTGCTCTAAACTTTCTAAGATACGATTTTTAATATCATCAATTTGTTCGTTTGTGTATGCCATGGTGCCTCCTTTTGTCTACTAATCCTCAATAAAGTCACGAAGTGGCTTGCTACGACTTGGATGACGCAATTTGCGTAGGGCTTTGGCCTCAATTTGTCGAATCCGTTCACGAGTTACGTTAAAGACTTTTCCAACATCTTCCAGCGTACGCATTTTCCCATCATCTAGACCGAAACGCAGACGTAGTACATTTTCTTCACGGTCTGTTAATGTGTCAAGAACCTCGTCTAATTGCTCACGCAGAACGATACGTGTTGTATAATCAACTGGATTTTCAATCACTTCATCCTCAATGAAATCGCCAAGATGACTATCATCTTCTTCTCCAATTGGTGTTTCAAGAGAGACCGGCTCTTGAGCAATCTTCAAAATTTCACGAACTTTGTCTGGTGTCATATCCATGCGCTCCGCAATTTGCTCTGGCGTTGGATCTTGCCCCAATTCTTGCAAAAGATTTCGTTGTTCCCGCACTAATTTATTGATTGTCTCAACCATGTGAACCGGAATCCGAATCGTACGAGCTTGGTCAGCAATCGCACGAGTAATTGCTTGACGAATCCACCAAGTAGCATAGGTTGAAAATTTGAAACCTTTGGTATAGTCAAACTTGTCAACGGCTTTCATCAATCCCATATTGCCTTCTTGAATCAAGTCAAGAAACTGCATGCCGCGTCCAACATAGCGCTTAGCAATAGAGACAACCAACCGCAAATTAGCTTCTGCCAAACGTTGTTTCGCTTCTAAGTTGCCTTGCTCCACAAGAACAGCTAATTCTTGCTCTTCTTCATTGGTCAATAACGGAACAACACCAATTTCCTTTAAATACATACGGACAGGGTCGTTTACTTTAGCAGAATTGCTGCCAAGCAACTCCTCGTCTGTTAATTCAGCTTCTTCTTCCTCTGTATTTAAAACCCGTTCACTTGGGTTGCCCTCTTTATCCGTAATAGCAATCCCTGCGTCCTGAATCCGTTGAAGAAGATTTTCAATGCCATCAGCTTCCAAAGTAAATGGAATGACTAGCTGATCGTTGATTTCATCATCGGTTGCTGTACCAGTTTTTTTATGGTTGCGAATAAATTCTGCAACTTGAACATCAAAAGTTGTTACTTCTTTTTGTTTTGTAGCCATTCCTACTCCATTCTCCTTTTTTGAGCAATAAATCGCTCTAGCTCTTCTAATGCCGTATCTGCATCCCCGCTATGAGATGCTTCACGGACTTTTTTACCAATCAATTGATTTTCTTTGCGAAGCAATTCCTTATCTCGCGTTTGCTCCACTTCGACCAGTTCCTGCTCAGAAACTTCCTCTGGTAGATTTTCTTCTAAGACCCGATACCAAGCTTGCTGTACCGAATCATTTTGCTCAGACAAATCTTGTGGCGTTACCTCGCCATTTGTTTTTAAAATATCGTACAAAGTCTGCAATTCTACTGTTGCGAAATGAAAATCTTTCCTCAAACGATAATCATTTAAAATCACAGGATTATCAATCATCCGCTGCAGAAGATGACTCTCTGCCTTAATTAGCCGCGATACTTGCTGCGTTACCGGGATGTCAAGTCTTGACACTTGTTGATGAGATTGCTGTTGTTGCTCTCTTCTATTTACTAAACGATGATTATTAACAGCTTGCTCCACTTGCTGGTAGTCAAAATCAGGTAACAATTCAGCTAACATATAAATATAGGAATTTTGTGCAGTAATTGATTGAACCTGCGCAATCAAAGGAGACATTTGTTCAACAAATTCAATTTGAGCTTGCAAGTTTTCGATATTATCTGGTTTCAAATAGTTCAAAAGAAACTCTATATCACTAATTCGTGTTTTAGTCAGTAAATTTTGTAAATCATCAGCAGAATTCTTTTTGATAAATTCATCTGGATCCATATTATCAGGAATCCTGACAATTTCAACTGACAAATCGTGCAATTCATTCAGAGCTTTTGCTGTCGCTGCTTGTCCTGCTTTGTCACCATCGTACGTTAAAATGACTTTCTTTGCGAATTTACGAAGATGCTCCACATGCTCATGCGTCAAAGCAGTCCCCATAGAAGCCACAGCATTTTCAATTCCAGCACGATAAGCAGCTATAACATCCATAAAGCCTTCCATTAAGTAAATTTCGTGGCTTTTCTTAATAGTCGGTTTGGCTTTGTCCAGATGATACAACTCATAACTTTTATTGAAAATTGGTGTACTGCGGCTATTCTTATACTTAGCAACTTTCTGATCTATATCGCTTGCTTGCCAAATACGACCTGAAAAAGCAATGATTTGTCCTTTATCATTTGTCAATGGAAACATAATCCGATTTTGAAAGGCATCATAAACCAGATTGTTATCAGCTAAGTTAAACAAACCAGAATTTATAATGACTTGCTCATCAAACTTTCCACTAACACTTTTATAAAGATAGTTATTTTCATTGGGCGCTAAACCAATTTGAAAATGCTTGATAACCTCATCTGTTAAACCACGTTCATAAAGATAAGAACGTGCTTCTTCTCCTATCTTTGTTGTCATCAATACTGCATGGTAAAATCTTGTAGCTTCCGCATGAATATCATAAAGTGCCTGATGACGATGTGTATGTGTTGACTGCTCTTTTCTACTATGCTCTATTTCTAATGGAATCCCTGCACGATCTGCAACAATATGTACAGCGTCCATAAAAGAAACACCACGATAATCTTCAATAAATTTAAAGACATCACCTGACTTTCCACAGCCAAAACAGTGATAAAATTGCTTTTCTTCTACCACGTTGAATGACGGAGTTTTTTCACCATGAAAAGGACAAAGCCCTAGATAATTCCTTCCAGCTTTCGTTAGAGCAACGACTTCTCCTATGATTTCGATGATATTGACGCTATTTTTAATATCAGAAATGATTTCTTTATCAATCAATAGACAATACCCCCAATTTATCATAGAATAACAACTTACATTTTATAACAAATTTGTCAAAAAGTAAAATATTCACTATGCTTTTTAGACATTTTATTGAACTTTTCCCTTTTTTAAGATATAATATGTTTTAGTATTTTGAAAGAAAAAAGAAAATGTTAAAGGATCTTAAAGAGTTTTTGCTTCGCGGCAATGTAATTGATTTAGCAGTCGGTGTTATCATTGCCAATTCTTTTGGAGCTATTGTGACTTCGCTTATTGGAGATGTTATTACTCCACTCTTTCTCAATCCAGCTTTAAAAGCTGCTGGTGTAGAACAAATTGCTGGTTTAAAATGGAATGGGATTGCATACGGTAGTTTCTTAAGCGCTGTTATCAATTTCCTCGTCATCGGAACAGTTCTCTTCTTCATCGTCAAGTCTGTTGAAAAAGCGCAAAGTCTTACTAAAAAAGAAGAAGACACTGCTGAAGAAGCTGCAGGACCAACTGAATTAGAAGTTCTTCAAGAAATCAAAGCATTGCTCGAAAGCAAATAATTATGAAAAAAATTCACTGATGAAAATCAGTGTTTTTGTTTACTCTCACGGTTTCTTGATATTCTGTTTGCCTTAACCTGCCCCTCTAGCTGCTACTTCTATTGAACTTGCTGTGGAGTTTTGAGATGGCAGATAACGTCCATACGGTAAACCTGCTAAAACTAATGATTTTTATTGAGTACGAGTTCAATTTTATCTAAATAGAAACAAAAAACAGACCTAAGTCTGTCATTTTGCTCAATTAGAATTTTTTACGTTTACGAGCTGCTTCTGATTTACGTTTCCGTTTTACAGAAGGTTTTTCATAGAATTCACGTTTGCGTGTTTCTTGAAGAGTACCAGCTTTAGTAACCGCACGTTTGAAACGACGAAGAGCATCGTCAAGGGATTCATTTTTACGTACTACTGTTTTTGACATTTTTTTCACTCCCTTCAAGCTTAAAATCTTTTAAATTTTATCATATTAAAATACACTTGTCAAGTCCCAGAAATTAAGGGAATGTGTAATCTTTTGTAGAACAAGCGATATTTATTAACTTAAAAGAGAGTTTATTTTTAGCAAATTTTTCAAAAAAATCTGACAGTTATACTTCATCCTGTAATCTAGACTGCAAATTTATCGAATTTGTTCAAAATGTAAATGGACTGCAATATGATCGCCATAACCATTACGCTCCAAATCTCGTTGCAAGCGGTAGGAAATATAATGCTCGGCAATAGTGATATAACCAGCACCTAGCAGACGATTTTCTACCATAGATTGAATCATACTGATAGTAGCTCGTTCAACACCAGCCTCCTCCAGATCTAACACTACTTTTTTAGTTACAAGCGCTAAATTTTGACGTAGATCGTCTGTCAAAACATAAACCGTTTGTGCTGCTTTCAAAATAGCTTGATAAATTTTATCTGGATTAAAATCAGTAATTTCTCCATTACGTTTGATGACTTGCATAGAAAACTCCTTTAGTTTTATTCGTTTCGTTAAGAGAATACAGTTTATTATACTATTTTTGTGCTGATTCTCAAAATGATAGATACTTTAGATATCTATCAGGCAGAAGTTACATTCTATTTAAATTCTATTTTATTATCATTTCTTCACTGTTGATTTTAATTATCTCAATCAAAAAGACAAACACTCGAAAACAGAGTTGTTTGCCTTTGGGAAGAAAGATTAGATTTTTTCTAAAATCTTCAATTATTTAATCTTCGTTATTTCTTTTACGACGGCGAGCACTAGCTAGAGTTCCTAAACCAAGTAGCAGTCCTAATGCAGCAATCTGATCTGCTTTAGTACCCGTAGCAGGCAGAACTTTTTGAGCGTTATTTTGTTGTCTGACTAACAATGGTTTTGGTTGGTAAGTTCTGGATAAGTGTAACTTTTGTACTTCTCCATCTGTTTCTTTTTGAGCCTTCTGAGGAAGTTGACTTCTCAATTGCTCATAGTTTTCTTGTAACTTGGTATAAATTGAACGAGAAATCTCTAGTTTTGCTTCTTCATCTTTTAACGTTTTAACCTTAGAGGCATAGTCAGCTTGTGCAGCTTGAAGAGCCTTTTGAGCTGCTTCAAGTGCTTGTGGTGCGTTTTGTAATTTTTCCAAGTTATCTTGTGCTTCTTTTAGCTTGGTTTGACTAGTTTGCAAAGCATCTTTTGCCTTGGCAACATTTAACTCCGCTGTAATTAAAGCTTTCTTTAGTTCTGCTAATTTATTTTTAGCACTATCTAGCACTTTTTGAGCTTTTTCTAAAGCTACTTGTTTTGGTGCTAACTTGGACGCAATAGCTGCAGTAGCGCGCTCCAAAGCTGCTTGTTTTACCACGACATTTTGCTTTGTTTTTTTCAAAGCGGCTTCTGCTGTAATCAACTCAGCGTTTGCAGTAGCAAGGGCTCCTGAACGATTCGCGGCCAATTTTTGAAGGTCTGCTAATTTTGCCTTTTGGATATTTAAAGTAGATACATAGCCTGTTCTTTGAGCTCGCAACATAGCTAATTGATTCTTGGCCACTGTTGCTTGTGCATCTGCAGCTTTTGCAGCACCAGCAAAATTACGGATTGCTTGCTCATAAGCATCTGCAGTAAGAAGGGTACCGTTATTAACACGCGCATTAAAATTAGGTTCTCTATGAAATCCAACTTCAGACGTTCCATATACATTGCTGTATTGATTTGGAACTTGATCATATGCAGCTGAAATAGTGTTGGCTTGATTATCCATCATTTGGACATAATGCCCGATATTTGCAAAAACAGTAGCGCCAACTTTTTGGTAAATAGCATTAGCATCAATTTTGGTTTCATCAGTTGGAAGACCGTATTGTGCAGCAATTTGCTGATATAGAGCTTTTTCACTATGCCAGAAGTCAACGGCTCCTTTTGGAGTAAAACTAATCGCCACATTTTCATTTCTCAAATATTTACCCATATGCCAATTTGCTCTTTCAAAATAAAGAGTTTGGACTTGGCTAGCTGGATTTTTGTAAGGATCAATCAATAATTCTTTTAATCCAGCTTGTCTACGATAAGCATTGATAGCTCTAACTAACTCAATTGCTTTTAAATTATTTTCTAAAGTTGCTGGGCTTGTTGCGTCAGAACCAACTGTAATACCGTCTTCACGTTTAGCTCTTTCATAAGTTGTTAGAGCTTCAGCAGCTGCATTACGAATCGCTTGGTTGGCTCCATTTGTTTTAGCGTGTTGTAAAAATTCACCATAGGTTGCTTTACTCAAATCAACATTTCTTCTATTAGCGGCTGATTGTTCAGCGCGGGCTACTTCACCGGCTTTTTGATCAATAGCCGCTTGATTTTCTGCAACTTTTTGCTCACTTTGCTTGACTTGTTCAGTTGCTGATTTGATTTCTTTAGGAAGATTAGCAACTTCTTCCTTCACTTTAGCAAGATTATTTTGCTTGTCTGCTAAATCTTTTTCTGCTTGTTTTTCTGAATCTTGTGCTTGGTTGAGCTCTTGCTGCTCATTTGCGACCGGAGCTTTTGCTGTATCTAATTCACGTTGTGCTACATCAACGAGTGATTGTTGCCCTGCAACAACATTTTCTTGATTTTTAACAGCTTCTTTTGCCTTTGTTTCAGACTGTTCTGCTTCTTGAACCTTATTTCCCTCTGTTGTAACCGCCTTCTCTGATGTCGCCACTTCTTCTTTTGCGGTTTCAATAACTTCTGGAGTTGCTTCTTTCTTTTCTGCCTCAGCATTTGCAACAGCTTTTTCGCTATCTGCCACCGCGTCCTTTGAAGTATTTACATCTCCTTTGACTTGCTCTACAACTTTTTGCTGAGCATCTGTCTGAACCTTTGCAGCATCGGCTTGCATCTTTGCTGATTGAACATCTGTTTCTGTAACTGGTTTGGTGATTTTTTCAGATGTCTTTGGCTCAGTAGATTGTGTTTTTACTTCTTCGGCATTTACTTGATGTGATAAACTGCCTGAAATAATAGTGGTTGCAGCTAAACCGGTCGCAACTACCGATTTTTTAATTTTTCTCTCCATTAGACGGCCTCCTAATATACTTGCTACTTTTCATTATAAACCATTTCAGCCTAAATTACAATTCCGCTAATGTATTACTCAGATAACTATTAGATTACAATTCTTTTACATCAAACAATTCCTAATGTAGTTGTACAGTTACTTAAATCTTGAGAGTACAAAAACTGACTAAGTGAGATAATTTGGATTGTAACCGTTTTACAGTTACTTAAATCTTGAGAGTACAAAAACTGGCTTCAAGCCCTCCTTTATTATTTACAAGTTTTACAGTTACTTAAATCTTGAGAGTACAAAAACAGATTTGAAGAATGAATCATCAAAAAGAAGTTTTACAGTTACTTAAATCTTGAGAGTACAAAAACCACAGTTATTGACTATTTAAACGGTCAAATGTTTTACAGTTACTTAAATCTTGAGAGTACAAAAACTGACAATGAGCAGTACAAAGCGATTTATGGGTTTTACAGTTACTTAAATCTTGAGAGTACAAAAACGGTGTATCATGAAATCATAAAGTTCATTAAGTTTTACAGTTACTTAAATCTTGAGAGTACAAAAACCGTGTTACACCATAAGAAACACGTACAGCAGTTTTACAGTTACTTAAATCTTGAGAGTACAAAAACAACTTTATTTAAGTTTTGTCAAGAGATTTTGTTTTACAGTTACTTAAATCTTGAGAGTACAAAAACTTGCTATCATGCGCTGCAATTTCAAATCTGTTTTACAGTTACTTAAATCTTGAGAGTACAAAAACTCTACAAGGTCAATGTCTGCAACATCAATTGTTTTACAGTTACTTAAATCTTGAGAGTACAAAAACCTCTTGTAACGCAGTTATTTGCTTATTTAGTTTTACAGTTACTTAAATCTTGAGAGTACAAAAACCCGCGCGATTGATAACAGTCCTCATAGCCGTTTTACAGTTACTTAAATCTTGAGAGTACAAAAACCAGCTAATGTGCCAGTCAAAAAGTCAATAAGTTTTACAGTTACTTAAATCTTGAGAGTACAAAAACGCAGTTCTGCAGTTGATGTCTTCTCGTTATGTTTTACAGTTACTTAAATCTTGAGAGTACAAAAACCCGCGCAGGAGACGATCAGCTTTGCTTGATGTTTTACAGTTACTTAAATCTTGAGAGTACAAAAACGATTCGATGTCCCAAGAAAAACGACTACAGGTTTTACAGTTACTTAAATCTTGAGAGTACAAAAACTTATCCGTCCGCTTCCTTATATTTAAGTTAGTTTTACAGTTACTTAAATCTTGAGAGTACAAAAACTTCAAGTTCCGATAAACGTGTATCAATTTTGTTTTACAGTTACTTAAATCTTGAGAGTACAAAAACGCTGAATATTAACAGCGTTAAAAAGACGGGGTTTTACAGTTACTTAAATCTTGAGAGTACAAAAACCGAAGAGCTCCTATCAGCATATTTTGTATTGTTTTACAGTTACTTAAATCTTGAGAGTACAAAAACCGGGATTCTAACAACTATCCAACCAGTTATGTTTTACAGTTACTTAAATCTTGAGAGTACAAAAACTATACGCTGCCATCTGCAAGACATACCCCCGTTTTACAGTTACTTAAATCTTGAGAGTACAAAAACAAAAGGAAAATAAGTTAATGATAACAAAGAGTTTTACAGTTACTTAAATCTTGAGAGTACAAAAACAAAAGTTGGTACAGAAACGACTGCGCCCAAGTTTTACAGTTACTTAAATCTTGAGAGTACAAAAACTATTATCCAAATTGGCGGTATCAATGCCTAGTTTTACAGTTACTTAAATCTTGAGAGTACAAAAACTGTGGATTTGATTTTCCCAGCAGAGAACGCGTTTTACAGTTACTTAAATCTTGAGAGTACAAAAACGCGTATAAGGCAAGCGTGCCTCAATCATTTGTTTTACAGTTACTTAAATCTTGAGAGTACAAAAACTAACGACATTGTGTCTATGCCTTATCCATTGTTTTACAGTTACTTAAATCTTGAGAGTACAAAAACGACTTGATTGTACTTCTTCGAGACGCCTTTGTTTTACAGTTACTTAAATCTTGAGAGTACAAAAACGGACGGCAAAGGGCAAGCACGCACTCATGTGTTTTACAGTTACTTAAATCTTGAGAGTACAAAAACTCTACCATTGCCCAACATTCCACGGGCAAGGTTTTACAGTTACTTAAATCTTGAGAGTACAAAAACCTAATGCACCAAAAACAATAGCTAAAATACGTTTTACAGTTACTTAAATCTTGAGAGTACAAAAACTAATTGAGTGTGCAGCTATATTGTCAATATGTTTTACAGTTACTTAAATCTTGAGAGTACAAAAACTACAAAGTAGTTTAATAAAATTAAAAAGCGGTTTTACAGTTACTTAAATCTTGAGAGTACAAAAACAGCGCATAGTATGCCGAACTCAAGGCATTGGTTTTACAGTTACTTAAATCTTGAGAGTACAAAAACTGCAAAAGAGGAAGATTTTATCGGACAATAGTTTTACAGTTACTTAAATCTTGAGAGTACAAAAACCAAGAATTAATCTACCATTTACATCAAAATGTTTTACAGTTACTTAAATCTTGAGAGTACAAAAACACTTGGATTTACACAGTTTGATGAATTGCCGTTTTACAGTTACTTAAATCTTGAGAGTACAAAAACACCGTGGGCTATAAGAAAATCAAACATTTTGTTTTACAGTTACTTAAATCTTGAGAGTACAAAAACTAACTTTAATATGCAAGCAGAATATCATTCGTTTTACAGTTACTTAAATCTTGAGAGTACAAAAACGTCAGGTTAAATCAGGCTAACTTTAAAAATGTTTTACAGTTACTTAAATCTTGAGAGTACAAAAACATTGGTGACGCACTGCATGCTTACGCAATTGTTTTACAGTTACTTAAATCTTGAGAGTACAAAAACCTGTGTCAAATTTAAACCATGAATGGAAGAGTTTTACAGTTACTTAAATCTTGAGAGTACAAAAACTTAGAAATTGGTTTTAACTCCCAAACTTGTGTTTTACAGTTACTTAAATCTTGAGAGTACAAAAACAGTTGACAGTATTCAAAGAATATTGTATGAGTTTTACAGTTACTTAAATCTTGAGAGTACAAAAACAAAATAATTGGAAGTGATAACATCTTTAGCGTTTTACAGTTACTTAAATCTTGAGAGTACAAAAACTTATATTATTTAGCGCAATTGTTGCTTATCGTTTTACAGTTACTTAAATCTTGAGAGTACAAAAACTGGCTTCAAGTCCTCCTTTATTTTTTACAAGTTTTACAGTTACTTAAATCTTGAGAGTACAAAAACTATAGGAGTTATATCTCTATTTGTTCTTACGTTTTACAGTTACTTAAATCTTGAGAGTACAAAAACTATCATGAGAATTGTATTCAGCTTGTATGGTTTTACAGTTACTTAAATCTTGAGAGTACAAAAACAAATGGAAACAGGTTAATCGTTACCGAGCTGTTTTACAGTTACTTAAATCTTGAGAGTACAAAAACACAAGGTGTTGTTTACAATATTGATGAGATGTTTTACAGTTACTTAAATCTTGAGAGTACAAAAACAATACGAAAAGCGAAAGATGACGTCAAACCGTTTTACAGTTACTTAAATCTTGAGAGTACAAAAACCAAACGCTTCATATCATTCTCCTTTCTATTGTTTTACAGTTACTTAAATCTTGAGAGTACAAAAACGATAGCCTTTCACAAAATATACTGTAGGATGTTTTACAGTTACTTAAATCTTGAGAGTACAAAAACGGCAGAAGCAGAAATATCTTTAATTGCTTCGTTTTACAGTTACTTAAATCTTGAGAGTACAAAAACGCAACTGTGCCATTCTTGACAAGCTCGTTAGTTTTACAGTTACTTAAATCTTGAGAGTACAAAAACAGAATTGTCGTAGAATCTTTTCAAGGCTTTGTTTTACAGTTACTTAAATCTTGAGAGTACAAAAACAATCTACAACTATCGCAACAACACTCAACAGTTTTACAGTTACTTAAATCTTGAGAGTACAAAAACAGAAGCAGACGGTGATAAGCAAGCAACGCAGTTTTACAGTTACTTAAATCTTGAGAGTACAAAAACCGACCTGCAGGGATTGGTCTTGGATCACGGGTTTTACAGTTACTTAAATCTTGAGAGTACAAAAACGCTGGCTTAATAACCCAGAAAGTGGGCTTTGTTTTACAGTTACTTAAATCTTGAGAGTACAAAAACCTGTGACCGCAACCTCTTTTTGGCCTACATGTTTTACAGTTACTTAAATCTTGAGAGTACAAAAACCGACTGTTTTGCCAAAATTAACAACCGCTTGTTTTACAGTTACTTAAATCTTGAGAGTACAAAAACTCTACCATTGCCCAACATTCCACGGGCAAGGTTTTACAGTTACTTAAATCTTGAGAGTACAAAAACAAGAGACGCAGCTGTCTCATTAACGCGTATGTTTTACAGTTACTTAAATCTTGAGAGTACAAAAACGACAATGAAAGTCGTTAAGCAGTTGCCGGAGTTTTACAGTTACTTAAATCTTGAGAGTACAAAAACTTTTTCTTTGGCTTCTTCTTTGCTATAAGAGTTTTACAGTTACTTAAATCTTGAGAGTACAAAAACAGCAAATCTGTAGATTATCAAGGCGGAGAAGTTTTACAGTTACTTAAATCTTGAGAGTACAAAAACCGAAACGATTGGGGCTGGCTCAATGTTCCTGTTTTACAGTTACTTAAATCTTGAGAGTACAAAAACATTTTTATCTTTTATGTATTTAACAATCAAGTTTTACAGTTACTTAAATCTTGAGAGTACAAAAACTAAAGCAAAAGAAGTTAATAGCAACAGCCAGTTTTACAGTTACTTAAATCTTGAGAGTACAAAAACATTTGGAGAATTCTTTATCAACTCGTCCAAGTTTTACAGTTACTTAAATCTTGAGAGTACAAAAACTTAGACAATTTAATGCTGATATTGACTTAAGTTTTACAGTTACTTAAATCTTGAGAGTACAAAAACCTCAAATTAAAAAATTTTTTGATTTTTGTACCCTTACATTGATTATAAAGTCCTTTGATGAGCTTGTCAATCTTAAGTTTTTAAAAAATTAATTAATAATTGAGTAGGTGGATTATAAGCAAAATGAATTTTCTTGTTATAATGGTATAAACTGTTCATAATTTTTAAGGTTACTATATCTTGGATAGATAAACTCATATGTGTCACGTCTTTACTAAATAAATATGGTGAAATCTTTTGCAAAGAGACGATGAAATCATCTTCTGTAGGTACGTCATTAGTAGGATATTGACCACTAAACCTTTCATACATAAAAGAAAATTCATAAAAATGTTCAACCAAATCAGAAACAATATTGACGTATTCCATATTCTCGCGATTCAAATAAAGATAGCCTTCATTTGACGGGAAAATAATGACACTAAAATTACTGTAATTGTCGGCCATTCTCTGTAATTGCTCACAACATTTTACAAATGAGGAATAACTTAAGTAATCGTCCATATTTCTAAGGACGAGCAAAATACGATTGGTCTGGCCTTGAATCAACTGTTCTAGCATTTGCATAAAAATAATAAATTTCGTTTCATTTTCGACAAATTCAAACGATATATTCTTATCTTTGAACCCAAAATAAGGTAAAAAATTCTTAAGAATCAGCTGCTCAGTTGTAAAATACTGACTTTCTGTATGGTAATGTATATCTTCAATTTGAAAATTCAAACGTTTATTTACAATCATTGAAATTTGATCCAGCTTATCATTGATATAATCTATCTGTTCCATTATTTCAAGATTATCTAGTTTTGACTTCAAAAAATCAAACGCTACAGTCCCTTTTTTATAAGCCATTTGCTCGATTAAATCTTGGATATCTGAAATAGAAACAATCTTGTAATCTGTTCTTTTAAAAATCGTATTCTCTTCGGTAATTTCTGGTTCCATTTGTCCAAAAAGGTTCAAGTCTTCTACATTATACTTTTTACCGTTGAAATACCAAATTAAGAGCTGCCACATATAGTATTTTAATTGCTGATTATCTCCCACTATTTGAGTAAACGGGCCAAAATTAATAGATAAATTCTCTCTATAAGGATGTGTAAAATTCATTTTCATATAATCACCAACTTATTATCACTTATTACTTCTTCTTGCTTGGTCTTCCCTCCGATAATCAAGACCATTTCTGAAAATTGCTTTTCTGTAACAGCTAGTAAACGGACATTGCCACTTGGTAAATTGCTTTGTTTCAGCTTTTTATAAAATTTACTGGCAAAACTTCTGTTTGGGCAAGTTCGATAATATACAGAAAACTGCAGCATTTCAAACCCATTGGCAATCAATTCTTTGCGAAAATTACGATAGGTTCGTTTTTCCTGATTGGTTTCCATTGGCAAGTCAAAGAAACATAATAATCTCATCGCTTCATACCTCATTACATACTCCATTCCAAACTAGAAACTATTGGACAGTAAAACTTTGTTGTATCTTTATCAGCAATACATTTGATAAAACCTTTTACATATTTGTCCATTGCAACTGTGACCGAGCAGGTTTCTTTGCCATATTTAATTTTTGCGTTCAGTAGATTTGTTAAAGCCAAGCGGAATTCATATTTTAAATATTCTTCATCTCTCAAATGTTCATAAACCCAAACATCAATAATTTGGCGGAAAGGTTCCATTAAATCATCCACCAGATTGAACTGGTTGTATTCATTTTTATGAAAAATTCCAATTAAAGCATTTAGTCCATATCCAGCAACGATTCTTGCCATCTGTGCTCGCATAATGGCGTATCCGTAATTCAACCCCGCATTAATGACATCTGATTCTCGCTGAGTTACACGGATAAACTTCTTGCCAAATAATTCATTGAAATAGACCTTAGCGGCATGTCCTTCTCGATTTGTCTTATCTCCTAGTTCAATATGATCCTTATAATCCGCTAACAATTGGATACAATCAAGATTCTTTTCAAACATTGCCAAAACATCCTGCTGATTATTGATTTTAAAATAGGTAACAAGTTGCCAGAGCTTATCTTTTTGTTCCTGAGACCAGAGCAACTGTTCTTGCAGTCGTTTATAGGCCCGAAAATGCCCATTTTGAGAATGATAAATTCCCGTTGGTAAGTGTTCATTGTCACATACAATTAAGGCGATATTATACTTACTTAAAGCACTCAACAACCGAAGAGTAACGACAGTATCACCACCTTCAGCTACTATGATTGAAATATCGCTTAAAGGGATTGTATACTCTTCCCCCATTTTCTTTATTAACAAATTGTCTAATTTTAGTCTCATCTTTTCACTTTGACAGATATGTACAATTCTCCACGTCATAAAAACTCCTTTACAACACGAAAACACCCCGTCATAGACAGGGTGTTGATTTCGGCATGAAGCCTTATCTTTGTAGCTTCTGCAAGATTTAAGTAACTGTGTAAGGCGTCCCTTACAGTCACTATTATAATACATTGCAAAAGCGTTTGCAACTCTTTTTTTAAATTTTTTTCTTGAAATTGAGCTGTGGTTGATCACCCTCTTTTTTAATAAAATATTTATTACCAAGAACATCTGTTTTAACTTTATAGATGGAGATGTTAGTTTTATTAAGTGCTTTTACGCATTGAGAGGTACTGTTTGGAACATTACCTAAAATACTCATCAGTTTCTCTTTAGGTTCAAATTCCGCCTTTTTATACGGTTTAATCTGAGCTTTGTTTGAACCTCCATCATTTCTTGAAAGATATCTAAACAACTGCTGCTCTCCAGTTTCGGTGTCTTTTATCAAAATCAAATCGTTCTTATATAAAGTAAATTTAAATTCTGAATCCTCGTCCACCCCTTCTTTTGCTTTGACTTTATTATATTTTTCAGGTGAAATACCGTAGTTTCCACTCCCTTTTTCAAATCTTAAATCTGAGTATTTCAATCCCATCAATTCATATTTGGAAGTCTGGGGATTAAAATAAACATCTGTCCGCCAAGGCTTCAAGGACTGCAAAACAACCTGGTTCTGACTGTTTACAGGAGTAATATCAATGTGATTGCCAAGTTTATTATCATAATACTTAAGGCTCTTAATCTCCGGACCATTACCTTTTTTACTGTATTTTCGAATAGGTCCATTTTCTTGTCTGTACTTTTCAAAAGGATTGCAGGGAATTTCTTTACCCTTTTCGTTTAACTCTTTGTCAGGATAGGTTTTAAGAATTTCTTCAATAACTTTTTCAAAGGTCTGTGGATCTTTGTGATACATCAAGAATTGAGTTTTATCTTTCTTATATCTCTTGATAAAATCTTCATAGCCCTTTTGAGAATAGATATCCTTAATTTTTCCAAGTACATAAGTTTCCTCCTGCTTATCTTTCCCCAACTGAGCTTTTCTAGTTCCATAGATTGTAGCATCTGATATTTTTCGGTTATATTTAGAATCCACTTGATAAGAAAACAAGATACTGTCTTCAAACGATTTGCTCTTCAATGTATCTACAAAATAATCATATGGTGGTCTGAAAACAAGTTCCTTATATTCGTCATCTGTCAGTGAAAGAATCTCTCCCGTTTCAGGATCTACAAGCTGCCCTTCTTTATAAGAAATCAAAGGATTATTCTGCTTTTTCCAGAGTCTCAACTGACTGGAGGCCGCGATGATGAGAGCATCTACTGCGTGATGGTGATAGGTATCACGACTTTTTTCAATTTTCCACTTTCTTCTCAGTTGTGATGTAAATTGACCACGAACAACCGAAATTTTTGTATCGAAATCATTTGTTTTGTAAAATTCCTGCAAAGTATTTAGGACTACCCGTGATGAGTAACGTGTGTCCACGAGATTGCGCTCAATGAATTTTTGTTTTACTTCAATCTTGCTGATATCTTCTTCGGTCAGCAGATAGTCTTTTTTCTTATTACTTAAGCTTTTAGAATTCCGGACATATTGTTTGAACTCTCTGTAAGACCACGCATCATCCATACTATCTAAAGCCTGGAATGGTGTTCTCTGTCCCTTTTCCTGATTAGCTGTTGCTAACACCAGAACCTTATTGGCTAAGCCATCATCAAAAGAAAGTGAAAGCGGCAGAATATGATCAATTTCATAATGATGTGGATTATGAATTAAATCATGAATAGAGATGTTCTTTCCTGTATAAAGGCAGCGTTCTCCCTGTTGATGCCAAAGGCGAATTTTGGTTGCTAACTCTTTGTGTCCATGAAAAATACTGTCTGGTAACTCTTTTTTACCATTGTATAGATTAGCAGCTTTTTCCATTGCTGCTTTCTTTTCATCTTCATTGGCTTTTTGGGCGTTTTGAATTGCTTTTTTCTCATCATCTTCATTGCTTTCACGCGCCATTTCAATGACAATATTATCAAAAATGCCATATTTTTTGGTCGCTAAGTTGATGATTTTAATAGCCTGACGGACAGATTTGGCAACAACAGGGTTATAAATTTCATCTGTTAATTCTTTTTCATCTATGTATTTAGTTCGTTTTGAAATTTCTCTACTTCTTTGTTTACCTAGACGAGTCAAAATAGTCATTTGCTCCTCTGAAGTCTCATAAAGCTCCGGAATCAATTCATTCATTAACTTAAGTGAAAAATTATGCCAACCTTTTCCAAATACCGCACTGTTTTTCTTCCTAAACTGAATTAACTCATCAATCTGCTCTTTGGTAAATGTACCAGGCATTTTACTGTTAAGAGCTTCTAAAATACCTTCACTTTCTGTGTTCAAGGTTAGAATGTGCGCTAAATCATCCAAGGTTTCTCTTGATAATATATCTACATCCACCAGTTCTAGTGTTCTCATTTTACGATAGGCGTCAAAAGTATGCATCTCCGGTTTATCAGATTTATCAATCCGATATCCTTTTATGTCATCAATAGAACCATCTACTAACTTAGCAATATATTTCAGTAAAGTTGGAGTTCCTAAAGTTTTTGCAGTTCGAGCATACTCGACAATCTGCCGCTTTTGTTCTGGTCTTAATTTTTTCGTTTCAGTTGGAACTGTTAAATTATTGAGGTCGTTGAGCAAATTAAATTCCTGCGCGGTATATGACGCCTTTGCTGCTCGATATTCATCAGGATAAAAAGTACATTTTCCAATTAAAATACCGAAAATATTTTCTAAAGTTGTTCCATCTTTTCTAAAGCGTCCGTAGTCCGTTCTTGACTTTTCATTTCCAGGACCATGATAATACTTGCGTTTACCGGTCAAAATTGTTAAATAGTCTTGAATAAATTCATCTGAAATATCTTGATTATATTCCTGTTGTTTTTTCAAAATCCTTTCAGCTTCTTTTTTATAAGAAGAGGTTGAAAAAACATTAATAAGACGATGATTTTCATCATTTTCAACTACAGTGAAATCACCACGAACCCGCCCATATTTTTCAAAGCGTTCTAATTGAATTTGTCCAGGAGTCTTATCGGTAAGTAATTTTCTATTTTCTTCAACTGCTTTTCCATATTCACTGGAAGCTGTTTCTCCATCTTCACTAGCATCATCCAAATAGCTGATACCACGCCGTTTAATAATGTTTTTAAGCGCGATAAACAACTCTTCAATTGTTAATTCCTCACTCAAACCTTTCACACGCAGAATATAAGGATTTAAGTTTAAAGGGACATCAGAAAAATCTGTTACAAAACCGAATTCTTCAAAAAGGTCGTTTAAGCGAACGCTGCGATGTTTCTTCCTTCGACCAAGTCTTCTGCCTTGTCTAAATCCACGACGTTCTACATTGCTATCGGCAGTTGCAGCAGGAAAAATTCTCGAATTAGCGTGAATAATTTCACCTGTTTCTTTATTTAAAATTCCTACTCCGACAGATGCAATACCGATATCCAATCCTAAAACCAAACCGTTCATGATGCTCTCCTTTTATAAAAATTTTGCTACAAATCATATTTAAAGCGCTATCATACACATTATAACATAATAATAAGCAAAATGTTTTAATATTTAAAAATATTTCAATCGCTACCGTCAATAACAAATACCATACATCATTTCCTGATTGTAAAAGATTTCAAAATACGTTACAATAGAGAAAAAATTCTTCTGTATGGGGACAGTTAAGATGATAAAACCTAAGTATCAATGTATCATAGATCAGATTAGCCAAGATATTAAAAGTGGGAAATTGTCCAAGGGACAAAAGATTCCTTCTGTCCGTCAGCTGGCAGAATACTATCGCTGTAGCAAGGATACAGCTCAAAAGGCGCTAATGGAATTGAAATATCAAAAGTATATCTATGCGGTTCCTAAAAGTGGCTACTATGTGCTGGAAAATAGTCTGGAAGACCAGCAGGACATAGACTTAACCGTCAGAGATGACCACTACCAAATTTATGAAGACTTTCGACTTTGTCTCAATGAAACGTTGATTGGACGTGAGAATTATCTTTTTAACTACTATTCTCAGCAAGAAGGGCTGGAAGACTTGCGACAATCTGTCCAGCAGCTGCTTCTGGATTCAGCTATCTACACCTCTGCTGACAGGCTCGTTCTGACGTCTGGTACCCAGCAAGCTCTTTATATTCTTTCGCAAATTACCTTTCCAAATAAAAAATATGAAATTCTAGTTGAACAGCCGACCTACCATCGGATAAACGATTTGCTAACTGCGCAACAACTTCCTTATCAAACAATTGAGCGAACTCCAGAAGGGATTGATTTAGAAGAATTGGAGCGGATTTTTCAATCTGGTCGTATCAAATTCTTCTATACTATCCCGCGCTTTCATTATCCCTTGGGGCATTCTTACAGTCGAAAGGAGAAGGAAGAAATCATTCGTCTCGCTCGGCTTTATGATGTTTATATCATAGAAGATGATTATTTGGCTGACTTTGACAGCAAACGCGAACTGACCTTTCATTACTTGGACGACAGCCAGCATGTCATCTATATCAAGTCATTTTCTACTAGTCTCTTCCCCGCCCTTCGGATAACAGCTCTGCTATTTCCTCCAGCTATTCAGTCTACTTTTATTACCTACAAAAAAGCAGTAGATTACGACAGCAATCTCATCATGCAGAAAGCTCTATCCCTTTATATTGACAATCTCATGTTTGAAAAAAATCGTCTTTCTCTGCTCAATCAACAAGAAAAAGAATTGACGAGAGCTAGAAAACTTTTAAGCCAAAATCAACTCAAACTTCCCTACTTTCTCAATAGGGATGGTATCTTACTAGATTTACGTGGACTTAAATCTGTCAGTTCCCTCAAACATAGCAATCTGCCATTGGATTTTTTTGAAGCAAGCTATATACAGGATTGTCCTTATCAATATGCAAAAATTAAATACGGGGATCTAGAAAAAGTCTTACAACATTTAAATGAATATTTATAAAAAGGGAGCCGAAACTCCTTTTTTAAGATTTTACTCTTTTTCCATCATTCCAGCCTGCAACTGATACATTTTATAATAAGTACCCTTAAGCGCTAGAAGCTCTTCGTGTGTGCCAGATTCAATGATACGCCCCTGCTCCATGACATAAATGCAGTTAGCGTCCTGAATGGTAGACAGCCGGTGAGCAATGGCAATCGTTGTTCGTCCTTGGCGCATTTTTTTCAGCGAAGTTTGGATAAGTTCTTCGGTCTCTGAGTCGATATTAGCGGTTGCCTCATCCAAAATCAAGATTTTTGGCTTGGTAGCGATTGTTCTGGCAAAAGCTAGCAATTGCCTTTGTCCACTTGAAAAAGTCGCACCTCGCTCAGTTACAGGACTGTCATAACCTGCAGGAAGCTGACTAATAAAATCGTGAGCATCCACAAACTTCGCAGCTTCTACAATATCCTCTCGACTCATATTTTCCTGATACATTTGGATATTAGAAGCAATGGTACCGTGATAGAGGAAAGGATCTTGAAGAACTAAACCAATATTCCGGCGCAGTTCAGCTTGGCTGTGATTCTTAATATTTTTATCATCAATTAAAATTTCTCCTCTTTCAAATTCATAAAATCGCAGAAAAAGATTGATGATTGAAGACTTGCCTGAGCCAGTCGAACCGACAAAGGCGATTGTTTCCCCCTGCTTGACTGAAAATGAAATATTTTTCAGAACATCACGCTTGCCGTCGTATGAAAAGGAAACATGACGAAATTCAATATTCCCAGCTGTAATTTCCAATGGAAGATTAGCTTGATTGGGCTCATAGTCTCTACGGTCTATGATTGCAAAAACACGGTCTGCAGCCACCATAGATGTCTGCAAAACAGAGTAATTTTGCATCAAATCAATCAGAGGATTGAAAAGTTGATTGACATATTGGATAAAAGCATACATGACACCTGCTGTCACTCCTGCAACCTGCCAAGTAAAGCCAAAGTAGGCTAAAATAACCGCATAAGCTAAAATTTTCAGCAAAGACATAGCTGGACGCAGAAAAAGGCTATTGATATTGAGATAGCGAACTGTATACTCCAAATGCTCGCCGTTAATCGTTTCAAATTCATTTATTAGGCGTTTTTCCTGACCAAACGCCTGAATAATTCGCATCCCCTCAATACTTTCAGAAAGTTTGACATTCAAATCGCTCAGTTTGCTTCGGACGAGTTTTAGCAAACGATTAGATAAGCGTTGATAAAGTAAAATGGAGCCCAGCATGACTGGTAAAAAGAGTACAATAAGTCCTGTCAAGCGCCAATTCAAGGTGCACATCGTCACTACTGTTACAACAAGAATAAAAATGGAACTTATAAAGCTTGAGAAGATGCTACTAAACATATCTGCTACCGCTTGTGTATCATTCGTCAAACGGGAGACAATCGCTCCTGCGGCCGTTTGATCAAAATAAGCCATACGTAACCGCTCAATATTTTCAAAACTCTCCTGACGCAGATCGCGAACAATGCTATATGCCACACGGGCAAAAGAATACTGTCCTAAGAAAGTAAATAGCACCCTCAACAGAAAGAGAGCATAATAGAGAATCAGAATATAAAATCCCGCCATAATCTGATGACGACTGATAAAATGGTCAATGAAATACCGAGCCAAAAGTGGCAAAGCTGTCGTTACCAAAGTTGTTGCAAAGATAAAAGCAAGTGCCAAAATGCTCACCCATTTATAACGCCACATATAAGTCAGAAGGCGATGAAAAGTTGCTTTTTTTTTCATAATCACTCCTCCTTCAGACTTTCTGCCAATTGCTGATTATGATAAGTATGCGCATACCAACCGTTTTGAGCCAGCAATTCTTGGTGTGTGCCTCGCTCTTTAATGCGCCCATTTTCCATAACTAAGATCAAATCTGCATGAACAACTGCTGACAATCGGTGAGCAGTAATAATAGTTGTTTTACCATCTCTTTCTCCCTTAAGGTTTTCTAAAATCAAATGCTCTGTTTTAGCATCAACAGCAGACAAAGAATCATCCAAGATTAAAATATCTGGTTTCAGAACGAGCGCACGACTCATCGCTAAACGTTGCTTTTGGCCCCCTGAAAGTGACACTCCACGTTCACCAACAATCGTCTGAAAGCCTTCTGGCATGGCAATAATATCCTCATAAAGACCACAAAGTTTACTAGCTTGAATCACTTCGTCATCTGACAAGTCTGGATTTGCAAAACGAATATTGTCCGCAATCGACATTGCAAAAAGAATCTGTTCTTGCGGTACGTAACCAATCAAACTCCGCAAATCATTTAAGCTGTAATCTCGAATATCATGATCATTCAGATAAATAGCACCTTCTTGAATATCCCGTTCTCGCATGAGCAGGCGTAATAGTGTTGTTTTGCCAGAACCTGTTTGTCCAACAATTCCTAGCGTCTGCCCTTTTTCTAATGCAAAATGAATATTGGATAAAGTGGCTGCTTTCTCATAAGAAAAACGCTGAATATAATAGAGCAAACGACCATTTTGTATAGGGGAAACGGGATTGTTGGTCTCTTTGACATCAGATTTTTCTGCCAACAGTCGCTCAATCCGTTCATAAGACACCATTCCCCTCTGGCTGATGTTGAAGAGATAGCCCATCGCCTGCAAAGGCCATACCAGCATATCTAGATAAGTAATAAACGTCACTAATTCCCCGACTGTAAATTGCCCTCTAGAGATGAATATTCCCCCAAAAATCAAAGTTAACGCATAAGATAAGCCGATGAAAATCAGAACCATAGGGTCGAAGAGGGAATTGTATTTAGCAGCTAAAATATTCTTCTCATAGACATCCTGATTTGTTCTAGCAAAAGAGTAACTTTCTGCTTTTTGATAGCCAAAAGACTTCGTCACTTTAATCCCCGAAACGCTTTCCTGTACCTTGTTATTCAAGTCAGAAAAGGCCTCCTGAGCCGCTTTAAAGCTCTCATGATTTTTTCGTCCAATTAAACTGGTTCCCCAGGAAAGAAATGGCAATGGCAAAATAGCAATCAAAGTCAAGCGCCAGTCTAAAACAAAAAACATGGTCAGCAGCGTTACCAGTGCTGTGATTGATGCGTCTACCGCCGACATGACACCCCCACCTGCCACACTTACAACTGCGTTAATGTCATTCGTTGCATGCGCCATCAAATCTCCTGTTCGATATTTTTGGTAAAAAGACGGTGCCATTTGGGTAAAGTGCTCAAAAAGCTGAGAACGCAAAAGTCGTCCCAAATGATTTGCTGTACCAAAAATATATAGACGCCAAAGATAACGCAGACCATACATAATAAAGGCTGAAGCAACCAAAAGTAAAAGATTTAAAAGCAACTGGTCTGACGTTAGATTTCGGCTAGCAATGCGGTCAATCACCACGCCGATTACTCTAGGAGGAATTAAATTAAAAACACTAACCAAAGACAAGGCTAGAATTCCGATAATATAACGTTTTTTCTCCAGTTTGAAAAACCAGCCCAATTTTCTAATAAGATTCATGCTCTCTCCTCTGCTATTACTGATTACCATTATACACTATTTTGTTGCATTATCTGTAAAAATAAAACGCAGCTAGCGCAACCTAACTGTGTTCATCATCTCTTTTGGGTCAATTCAAAGCTCTTATCCAAAAGGGAAAAAAGTTCTGTATCTGATAAAGTATCATCCAAGGGCAGGCTCAGCCAATATTTTTTGTTCATGTGAAATGCTGGGTAAATCCCTGTTTTTTTAAGTGAATCAGACACTTGATTGTTTTTGACATTCAGCACTTCTATTTGACCAGTTTTGCCATTTTCAAACTTCGACCAGTCTATCGTCATAAAAATACCATACCATTTTTTAGTATCCTGATGTCGAAAAACACCAGCATGAAGATTGCTATTTTTTGAAGAATTTTCCCAGAGATATTCCAGTCGTCCGTCATAGATTCTTGCTACGTACTCCTGCAAGCGCCTGCTCTGTTCATAAAGAAAACCAACTTCGTCAAAACAGTTAGTTCGAATCATCAGAAAAATCTCTTGACAAGCTTCACGAACCTGTCCAACAAATTCACCCATCATCTGCTCCATTTTGACTTGTACATATTCATCACCTGTTTCTTGATCAAGCACTTGGTAGTCCAGCTTCTCACCCTGCAATTTTAGCTGTAACAGAAAATCACCATTCATCATTTCCTGAGAATAAACAAACTCTTCTCCTCTTTTTTTAAAACCAAATACCTGTAATTTTTCTGGATTTGCTTGGTATTTTTCAAATAAGTCTAACATGATCTTCACTTTCTAAGATACAATTTTGGTGCCATGAAGTTGATTGACCCCAAGCTTTGCAACAATTTCATCACGATTATCAACCGTAATACCGCCTCCTGGTAAAATATCAATCCGACCAGTTGCATGATTTATCAATTCATATAACCAAGAAAAATGCTCTTGAATCGGCTCTTCTGCCAGTCCACCGTGAGTTAGAATCCGTTTCACGCTATGTTCCATTAGCCAGTCCATTTCACTAAATTGATGTTCTCTTGGAATGGCATCAAAAGCCATGTGAAAGACGACTTCCAGCCCTTGCGAGGCTTTTAATAATTTTTCCATTTTTGGATAATCAATTTTATTAGCAGTTGTCAAAACACCAAAAACAAGTCCGTGTGTCCCAGCGCTGCGCGCCATTTGAATGTCTTCTAGCATGATTTCCATTTCCAAGTCATTGTATACAAAGTCTCCCCCGCGTGGACGAATCATCGTCATAACGGTCACATTGTAAGGTTTTGCTAGCTCAACAGCTGCTTTTATGACACCGTAACTAGGCGTTGTTCCGCCAACTGCTAGATTATCGCAAAGTTCAATTCGTCGAGCACCAGCCTGCATGGCTTTTTCCAAATTAGTCACATTTTCTGCACAAAATTCATAAATCATTTTTGACCTCTTCTATGTGAAAGTGTTTTCTTGTTTATTATAACATAATCACTATTTATTCTTTAAAATCTTTCGCGACCGCTGGCACCAATCCAACCATTTTTTCCTATAATCCGACTCAGGCAAGATACGATTTTCTAAATCTTTTATCGTTAAAATTCCTTTTTCTTCACAAGTTTGAAGACAATAGTAATAGAAATCCCAATTCAAATCGTCCTCTTCTGCATAAACTGGAATCTCTTCAAAACCAGATTGATAGGCTATAAATGCTCTGCTGTGGCCATCAGTGAAAAAGATTTTACCTTTCAATCGCTTAATTGGTAAAGGATTTAAGGCGTTTATGTCCTTTGTATCGAACCATATCTGTACCTGCTCTAATTTCTTTTCAGAAAGATAAAATTGACTTGGTTGAATAGCTGACAAAGGAAGCATCAAATCCAAAGCATAGCGATGCCCATTTTCAGTCTTTTCCAAAGGATAAAATCCTACTGACTCAAACATCTTCTTAGAAGCTTCATTGTCATCATAGATTTCTTGAACATACAAGCGCTTATAGCCCAACTTGCGTCCACGTTCAACCAATACCTGAACAACTGTCCTTCCGATTCCCTGGCCACGATAAACTGAGTCTCCAATCACAATCGGCATGTTCTCTTGCCAAAAACTCACATCACCAATCGGCTGCCAACCTGCATTTATCAAAACTTCAATAAAATACACTTCTCCATGATGAGTAAGATAGTCATACATTTTCTTGATTCGTTGAAGTGTGTAAGGATCTCGACTACCATCAATCAAGCGGATTACCTCAGGGTCTTGATACCAAGAAAAGGCAAGATGAGCTTGTCCATCATACTTTCGCAAACGTAAGGAAGAATCAATGAAAATATACTCCGGTTGTTTCTTTACATCTATCATAATATTCTCCTACTACTGACATTCTAACAGAAATTACACAGATTGTTTAGAAATTCTGTCCTATTCTATCAAAATTTTCTCTTGACATTATCTGCAAAAACAGTATACTATACTTATGTATATACAGTTAAAAGGAGGAAATTATGAAACCTAAAACAAAAAATCAATTTATAACTCTTACAGCTCTCTTGACTGCACTAGCTATTGTTATTCCAATGGTTATGCCTGCAAAAATTATTATTCCACCTGCTTCTTATACTTTAGCAAGCCACGTTCCTATTTTCTTAGCCATGTTTATCTCGCCGTTAATGACTTTGATTGTTATTTTAGGTTCTACTTTTGGTTTTTTAGTAGCTGGTTATCCCATTGTTATCGTTCTTCGCGCCCTGTCACACCTATTCTTCGGCTTGGTAGGCGCTCTTTATCTAAAAAAATATCCTAAAACTTTAGATAAGCCAATCCAGACTTGGATTCTTAATATTGTCCTTGCTTTTGTTCATGCGATTGCTGAAGTCCTTGCTTGCCTCATCTTTTACGCCTCAACTTCTTTTCCAGCAAATATGTTTTATCTGCTTTTCATCCTCGTAGGAGTTGGAACTATTATTCATAGTATCGTTGATTTTATCATTGCACAATTTATCTATAAAGCTCTACAAAAAATCCGCTAAATCTTGAATATTTAACAGATTTATTCTACAATGAATTTATGATAAAACAAAGAAGAACAGATTTATTACAGCTTTTAAAAACTGCGGAAACTCCCTTAAATGGACAAATTTTAGCAGAGAAATTCCATGTTACTCGACAAATCATTGTACAAGACATTGCCGTTTTACGAGCAGATGGCGCCCCTATTATTAGTACAAATCGAGGCTATATTTACAAAACGAATGATACTGCTAAATATTATCACCAGCTTTTTAAAGTTAAGCATACGATTGAAGATATTGAAGTGGAATTACTGGCAATTGTAGATAACGGTGGACGAGTTCAAAATATTATGGTAGAGCATCCCGTTTATGGGGAAATTCAAACCTATCTGAAATTAACTTGTCGCAGAGATGTTCAGCATTTCATCCAACAAATTCACGAGACCAATTTTCGCGGTTTATCTGAATTGACAGACGGTGTCCATTATCATCTAGTAGAAGCTGATTCGCAACAAGATTTAGACTATGTCGAAAAAGCATTAGAAGAATTGGGATTTTTAATATAAAATTCAAACATGCTTTCTATATAGATTTCAAAAAAATAGAGCCTGAATGGCTCCATTTTTATTTTTCATCAATAACAATTCTGACTTTTTTATCTTCGGTTGGGACAGAATAAACAATCGTTCTTATCGCAGAGATCGTGCGACCTTTACGACCGATTACACGTCCAACATCACTAGGGTCAAGATCTAAATGATATTCCAAAAATTCTGGTGTATCTTCAATCTTGATAGTTAAAGCATCTGGTTTTGAAATCAAAGGTTTCACTATCGCAATAATAAGATTTTCAATCGTATCCATAGTCAACCTGCACTTCTATTATTTAGAGTATTTAGAATCGTGGAATTTCTTCATCACACCAGCTTTTGAAAGAATGTTACGAACAGTATCAGAAGGTTGAGCACCTTTTGACAACCAGTCAAGAATACGATCTTCTTTTAAAGTTACTTGGTTTTCAGCAACAAGTGGATTGTATGTTCCAACTGTTTCGATAAAACGTCCGTCACGAGGTGAACGTGAGTCTGCTACGTTGATACGGTAGAAAGGTTTTTTCTTAGAACCCATACGAGTTAAACGAATTTTAACTGCCATTTTAAAAATTTCTCTTTTCTTTTTTTATTTTTAGGGATAGCAGAGCTATTCCCAACATACTCTATTTTATCACAAGAAAGAAAAGGTGTCAAGAAAAAATCTTGACACCTTTTGATATTACCATTCTACGACTTCAAAGACTGTAGCTGTCAGATCCTCAACAAAAGAATCGCTAACTTGACGACTATTTCCAGCTACAAGTTTCAAATTTCCAATATCTTCAATATTGTATCTATCACCACTTGCATTAAAAATTACGAGGTAATAATTATCATCTTTCACTTCAAAAATGACAATTCCACTTCCGGAATGCGCTGAATGTACAAAGGCATGCTGGTAAATGTCATCATAATGCTGGTAAGAAAATTCTTTTGTTGTCGTTTTTAAACGAATCATCTGTTTGATATAGTTGATACTTTCTTGATGATGAGCTAATAAATCCCAGTCTACTTGATTGACAGCGTCAGGAGCGTTATAACTGTTCATAGCGCGCTTATGATCTGCCTGAATGGTATTTCCATTTGCTCCAGTTGCCACTAGTTTGCTACGTGAAAATTCCTGTCCCAACTCCATAAAACTCATGCCTTGCAAGAGGAGATTCATCGCAGTTGCTAATTCAATCCGCTTAGTACGAGTCAATTCATCATCATCTGGGTGCAGTTCAGCTAACAAATCGTGCAAATTGTAATTATCATGCGCTTCTACATAATTAACGACTTGTTTTGGCTCCAGATAGGTTCCTAGTTCACTACTTCCTAGAATTGCCTTGGCAACAATTGATTCTGTCGCTTGACCACTTACAAAGCCAGCTTTCAAACCACCATAAACCTCTGCGCCTTTGATAGCATCACGTTCAGTATCGTTGAAAAATCCGATATTAGGTAATTCAAAAGCATTATCTTTTTTGGCTTTGTCAAGCGGAAGCAATCCTGTCCCCATATCCCAACCTTCACCGTATGTGAGAATTCTCGGGTCAATTTCATCTAACGCTTCCCGAATTTGACGCATCGTTTCAATATCATGAATGCCCATTAAATCAAAACGAAAACCATCAATATTATACTCTTTTACCCAATAAAGGATAGAATCAATCATATATTTACGAAACATTTCATGCTCGCTGGCTGTCTCGCTCCCCACACCTGTTCCATTTTGGAAAGATCCGTCTGGATTCATTCGATAGTAATAATCAGGCACTGCTTGTTGAAACGGTGAATCATGAGTCGAATAAATATGGTTGTATACAACATCTATCACTACGGAAATGCCCGCATCATGATAGGCCTGAATCATCGTTTTTAAATCCCGCATTCCTTGAGACGGGTTTGCTGGATCTGTTGAAAAACTCGTTTCAGGAGCATTGTAATTTTGAGGGTCATAGCCCCAATTATACATTACATTTCCGTCTTGATCATACTCTTTATGTCGATCAGAGATGGGCTGCAATTGTACAACATTGATACCTAAAGATTGGATATAATCAAATCCCGTCGCCTGGCCAGATTGATTTTTGGTTCCTTTTTGACAAGCCCCTAAAAAGGTTCCTCGGTGTTTTTTAGACACGCCAGAACTGCTAGACTTCGTCAAATCTCGTACATGCATCTCATAAATAACAGCTTGACAAGGATTCTTTAGACGCCAAATTGCCTGCTGCCCTTGTTTCACTTGGAAATGTTTTGGATTTCGCTCCGCAGGCGATAAAATGACAGAACGCTTTCCATCTTCCGTTACGGCTTCCGCATACGGATCGCGTGTTACTGTTTTGTGATGTTCAAACTCTAGCTGGTACTGATAGGCTTTATTTGCCAAGTCATCTGAAATCACTCGAGACCAAATTCCGATTGTATTTTTAGCATGATCTTTGGAAAAATCTTTTCCTCTTTGTAAGTCGTAGACCTTCCAGATTTTCGCTTTGTTAGTGCTATTCTTGTAGACTACTAGCTGAACTTTTTTTGCAGTCGGTGCCCAGAGTTTGAATTCTGCTTGTTCACCATTATACCGACACCCTAACCAACCTTGATACCCCCAATGCTGATCAAAACGTTTGTTATCTAATGCCATATCAAAAGCATGAGGATCTTGCTTTGCATAATACGGACTAGTCATAGCAGCCTGCCTAGAATAATAAACTTGACTGTCTCCTTCGATAATCCAAACCTCAGTCACTAAATGAGGCGGTAACAACTGAATGGAATAGTCAACCGACTGGTGAGACCAATCGGTTGTTTTTACAATGACATGGACATTACTCAAAGCTTGTTCGCTTGTATAGGACAAGGTTCCTTGAATCCCAAAATCATCATACTGGAAAAAAGCACTCTCTTCTCCCCATTTATTCATTTGCCATTTCCACATATTATAGGCTGCATAATTTCCTAATTGATTATGGTAATGGATTAAGACACGATAGTTTAACATCACATTCTCCTGATTATTCTTTATTCTCCAATGACAAAGCACTATCGCTAATCTCATCAATATTTGCAAAAAATTCTAAATGGTTATGAAGAACTTCCAATTCAACAGGAGTATCTCCACCATATTCGCCATCCAGATTTAACATGAATGGGGCTTTTTTGTCTAAAACTTCTAACTTTAACTTACTTGTTTTTAAATATTCTACATTCACATCTGTCACATGTTGACCACCATTGATTGCTTGAATCATCAACGCCAACATATCAAACAACCGAGCAGTTTTCACCAAAATTAAGGTAAAATTACCATCATCTAACACTGTATCTGGCGCTAATTTTTCAAAGCCACCGATTGAATTGGTTAAGGCAACAAAGATTAAAGAAACCTTGCCTTCAAACACACCGTGGTCGTGTTCAATATGCACCTTACGTAATTTAGATTTTGGCAGCATTTCTGCTCCTTTTGCGACATAAGCAAGGTAACCCAGACGAGATTTAACTTCGCTTGGAACACTATATGTTAATTCTGTCAAAGTTCCCGCTGCAGCAATGTTAATAAAATATTTTTTCCCATAAGCCTGACCAATATCCATTTTTATGGTTTGATCTTTTTCAATAATCCGAGCAGCTGCTACTGGATCTCCCATTGGAATTTTGAGAGCGCGTGCATAATCATTGGTCGTACCAGTTGGAATAAAGGCTAACTTAGGTCGATTTTCCAACGGTGCTACCCCATTGACCACTTCATTGATTGTCCCATCTCCACCAGCCGCAACAATTAAATCAAATCCTGCTTTAGCTGCTCTCTCTGCTTCAGTTTGAGCTGACAAAGGAGCAGGCGTCGTCTGATAGGCACTTGTTTCATAGCCTACATCTTCTAAAACGTCTAAAACTTCTGCGATATTTTTTTTAATAATTTCCTGACCAGAGGTCGGATTATAAATCAATCGTGCTCTTTTTCTAGCTGTTTCCATACAAACCTCTACAAGCTCTCAAGCCAAGCTTCATCACGAATGTCAATTCCTAACTCTTGAGCTTTTGTTAATTTACTTCCTGCGTCTGCTCCGGCAACGACTAGACTTGTTTTCTTAGAGACCGAGCTCGTCACCTTTGCACCCAAACTTTCTAATTTCTTTTTCGCCTCTGAACGATTGAGACGCTCCAATTTTCCTGTTAAAACAACGGTCAATCCAGAAAGCGCTGCACCTGCTGCCACTTTTTCTCCAAGGTAAGTGAAATTTAATCCCGCTTCTTTTAATTCCGACAATAAAATATGAGTTCCTTCTTGTGCGAAATAGCTGGAAAGACTCTCAGCAATCACCATTCCTAGACTATCCAGCGCAGCAATTTCTTCTTTTTCTGCTTTTGCTAATTGCTCCAAATCATGAAAATGCTCCAACAAAATCTGACTGGCTTTACTTCCAACATGGCGAATGCCCAAGCCAAATAATAATTTCTCAGCAGAATTTTCCTTGGAAGCCTGAATAGCAGTATACAACTTATTAGCTGATTTTTCCTTAAAATTTTCCAATTGCAGCAAATCTTCGACAGTCAAGCGATAAATGCCAGCCACATCATTTACCAACTGCTGATCAAATAACTTTTCTACAACAGCAGGACCAAGACCTGTGATATTCATGGCATCGCGACTAGCAAAATGAATCAAGCCTTCTTTGATTTGTGCAGGACAACGTGGATTGATACAGCGTAAAGCAACCTCATCTTCAAAGTGAATCAACTCGCTGTTGCAACTTGGACAATTCTTTGGAATCTCCAATTTCTCTTCTGATTGGCGCTTACTTTCAACCACTTGCAAAACAGCTGGAATGATGTCGCCTGCTTTGTAAACGATGACCGTATCGCCTTTGCGAATGTCCTTTTCAGCAATGTAATCCACATTGTGCAAAGTGGCTCGGCTGACCGTTGTCCCCGCTAATTGCACAGGCGTCAAGTTGGCTGTCGGCGTAACAACTCCAGTCCGCCCAACCGTCCAGTCAACTGATAAAAGCTGCGCTTCTTTTTCCTCGGCTGGAAATTTGTAAGCAATCGCCCATTTAGGTGCTTTTACGGTAAAACCAAGCTCTTCTTGTACCGCCAAATCATTTACCTTGATTACAACACCGTCAATATCATACGGTAACTGGTCGCGTTCTTGAGCGATTTGTCCAATAAACTGCCACACTTCATCCATCGAATGTGCCAAAATATGCCGCTCATTCACACTGAATCCATTTTTAGATAACTGATTTAAAACAGCTTCTTGGCTCATCGCACTTGTCGGGCTGGCTTCTTGATAGAGAAAGGTTGCAAGATTTCGCTTGGCAACAATCGCCGTATCCAACTGACGCAATGTTCCTGCCGCTGCATTTCTCGGATTAGCAAATTCTGGTTCTCCGTTTTCCTGACGTAGCTGATTCACCGCATCAAAAGAGCTGCGTTGCATATAACATTCACCACGAACAGTCATATCAACTTCGCTTGGCAACTTTAAAGGAATATCTTTCACTCTTTTCAAATTTTCTGTGATATTTTCCCCGACAGAACCGTCTCCGCGAGTCGCTCCTGCAACTAAAATCCCCTTTTCATACATGAGAGAAATAGAGAGGCCGTCAATTTTTAGTTCACATAGATAGCTAATATCTGGAAAATCTTTCCGAATCCGTGTATCAAATGCATCTAACTCTTCACGTGAAAAAGCATCCTGCAAACTATAGAGCGGATACTGGTGTTGGTATTTTTCAAAACCTTCTAAAACCTTACCTCCCACACGATGAGTTGGGCTATCAGGCTGAACGAACTCTGGATACTGCTTTTCTAAATCTAATAATTCATGATACAACTTATCATATTCACTATCCGATACGCTTGGATTATCGGTGGTATAATATTCATGAGCATACTGATTGAGCAGCTTCACCAGTTCTAACATTCTGTCTTTCATATTTCTATTTTATCATAATTCATGCGTTTCTACAGCATTCTTACCTATATTCTTTACAAAAAATTAGACAAAAATGTAAAATAGCAGAAAAATAATCTTCATCACATCAAATATGATAAATTTCAAAAATTTAATTGATTAAAATACATAAAAGAAGTAAAATATACTATAAATAAAAAAGCTAGGAGAATTGTTAGTATGAATATTACAATTGCAGGTGTCGGTGCCATGGGTAGCCGCTTTGCTCTGATGTTGCATCGAGCAGGACATAAAGTGACTTTAGTAGATGGCTGGGAAGAACATGTCACAGCTATTCAAAAAGATGGTTTACAAGCGAACTTAAACGGCGAAGAAGTTGTTGCCAAGTTGCCCATCTATTTGCAAAGTCAAGTAGATCCAAGTTTATCTAATGACTTAATTATTCTATTTACGAAAGCTATGCAGCTAGAAGCGATGTTAGCAGATATTCAACCTTTGATACATGATGATACAGCTGTTCTCTGCCTATTAAATGGGATTGGTCACGAAGAAGTCATTGAAAAATATGTCCCAAGAAATCAAATTATGATTGGAAACACTATGTGGACTGCTGGTATGGAAAAACCTGGACGTGCAAAATTATTCGGAAACGGCTCAATCGCTTTGAAGAATTTAGTCGCAGATCCAAAAGCTGAACAAGTAGCTTATAAAGTCATTGAAACCTTGAATTCTGCTGGATTAAATGCGCAATATACAGAAAATATTTTATATGCCATTTATAAAAAAGCCTGTGTCAACGGAACGATGAATAGTTTGTGTACCCTTTTGCTTGCTAATATGGCAGACTTTGGAGACACTACTCCTGCACATGCTATCGTTGAAAAGATTGTGAGTGAGTTTGCAGCAGTTGCAAAACACGAAAATGTAGACTTGAATGTCACAGAAACCGTGGACTATATTGAAAAGAACTGCTATAATCGCGATACAATTGGCTTGCATTATCCTTCCATGTATCAAGATTTGAACGAGCACAATCGTTTGACAGAAATTGATTATATCAACGGAGCTATTGCACGAAAGGGACAACAATATGGTGTAGACACGCCATACTGTGCCCTTATAACCGAACTCGTTCACTGTAAAGAACAATTACTTGGTGCCAAATAACATCAAACTTGCAATAGATTTTACTATTGATTATGCTTCTTGCTCATTGGAAATGACTCATTTCTGTCATTCATGAAATATAAAAAAACATGCTGAGAAATCCCTTGGCATGTTTTGTTGATATGTTATCTTCCTAAATCAATCCGTTTATTTAGCTTATCCATTAAGATTCCACCAATAATGAGTGAAGCAAACTCTCCTACCGCTGTCGTAAACCAAGTCAAGAAAAACGGTGCTTTAGCGACAAGATACAATTCAGCTGCAATGGTCACCATAGAAAGTGAAAAGAAAATCGCAAAATAAAAGAAAGCTTTATTGATCAGTCCATTAAACAAGTATTCATTCATGTATTTTCTAAAGAAATACACACCTAAGCTCAAAAAGACCAAAGTTGAGCCACCACCGACAAAGACATCGATGATTCCAAAGCTAAATAAATTTGCAATCATACAACCCAGGGTGACTCCGATGATGTACTTAGGTTTATAAAAAGCCATAAAGTTCATCATTTCAGAAATCCGAAATTGGTAGGCACCATAGCTAATAGCATTCAAGGGCGGTGTCATTGTTAGTGCAACATAAATCGCAGCAACAAGAGCAATCTGAGCCATATCACGAACAGTAATTTTTTCCATGTTTTCTCCTTTAGCGGCCAAACCGCGTGTAATATGCTTGGCGAAAGGGAACTAAGCACCAAGGGCTGCATTGACAAAACGAATACAGCTTTTCAAGTATAGCATATTTTTTTCAAATATGATAGACTAAATCTATGAAAAATTATATAAAACGCTTTTTCAATAACGAAATCTTATCCTATTTGTTTTTTGGTGTTGCTACAACTGCTGTTGCAGTTCTTACACGTATGCTTTGTTATGCTTTCACGAGTAATGAATTACTTTCTACAGTGATAGGCAATATCGCTGGAATCCTTTTTGCTTTTGCGACAAATGACACGATTGTTTTTAAGCAAGAAAGAAAAGGCTGGGGCGCTCGTTTTGTCAAATTTGCTCTTGCGCGACTTTCCACTTTTCTGTTGGACATGGGGCTCACATTCATTTTTGTCACAACATTTCCTAACATTATCGGTCAATTTGTCCACAATGACATTAAAACGGTCAACACTATTGAAACATTGTTTGCTCAAATCGTTATTATTGTGCTTAATTATGTTTTTAGCAAAATCTTTGTATTTAAAAATAAATCAACGAATTAAAAAGACAAACCTACCTCAATGGTGGTTTGTCTTAAATCCAAAGGAGCCTTAAGGCTCTTTTTTCTTAAATTTCTACACTTGGATTGTCAATTGTCAGATGAGTAATTTCTCCTTTGACTCCAAAATAATCTTCTACCAAATGTTGCAATTCCTGCATAGCTGCTTGCGCGCGTTTGGCTTGGTCTTCATTGATAGCCTCGATGACTAGTACTGCGTCCGTTGTGCCTTCAGTCAGCATTGTCCGTTGCGCTTCCCGCCAGTTAAAGCAGCGACAAACCGCTCCTTCATTATCATAATAGATAATCTCTTCTGGAAGAGCTGGTGCGTCTGTCTCTGCACCAAGTGGAAAGAAAGGTTCGCCTCCTTGCGCTTTTCCAAGATGCAAGCCTCCTTGAATCTTAGCAATATCTTCACCACCACAAGGAACAGCATAGGAAAGTGATACACTATTATAAATATCCACCAATGGATTGATTGGATTGAACTCACGACCTTGACTTACCCTTTTTAAAAGAGCTTCAATAGAAGAACGCGCACCTTTTTTAGTTTTAAACTTACTAAAAGCACCACGCCATTCTTGAATCACGTCATTTTGCGTAAAGGTTTCATCTACGATAAAATCTTCTGCACGCTTGCTTCCCTTATCTAACAAAGATTTAAAATAAGGGTCTTTGCTTTCGTCAACGCTATTATCCAAGCCTTTAACAACCATAATGCTAATTTGTGCTTGAGGAAATAATTCCCAAAATTCATTTTCAACTGTGACTTTCATTTTACACCTCTCAATAATTTCTTTTTTGTCCTTTTTTAACCAATTCCCAATCATCAGTAATATTCTGTCGCACCTTTGCTAACATGTCTTCTAACAATTGAGCATCTTCTTTTGAAAATCCTGTCAAAGCCTGCTGCTCAGAATAAGTGTGCTCTGCTAAGATAAACGGATAAAGTTTTTTTCCTGTGTCTGTCGCAAAAAGCTCTTTATTTTTTAAATTTCCAGCTGCACTTCTTCTTTCAATCAAACCTTTACTCTCTAATTTTTTGACGGAGCGAGCAACGGTTGACCGATCAACTTTCAGCAAATCCGAAAGTTCTTCTTGAATAATACCGGGATTTTCTACGATACGAACCAAATAAAGATACTGCCCTTTGGCCAAATCAACATGGCGAAATTCAATATTCGCCATTGAATCCAACGCTCGGGCGATGATACCAATCTCTCGCAAAATCGTCATATTGCCTCCTTAAGCAATATTATATCACATTTTATTGCAAATGCAATAAAATAACCACAAAAAAAGAAGTTTCATTTGAACTTCTCTTTATTTTTTATAAGTCTTGTTGTCAGTTGTTTGTGTCTCGTTTCAAATTCTTTTTCGTGACATCCTTGGTAACTCGCATTTAAGATTGCCCCAATAATCATAATTTGGGCAATGAAGGTAAACCAAATCATGACGACGACAACAAAAATGGAACTAAAAAATCGAACATCCATTAAGTGATTTACATAAGTGTCCAAATAAACAGAAAATAAATTTAACAATACCCCAATCGTAAAAACTACAAAAATCGTTCCTGGCAGAACATAGCGGATTTTCCTGATTTTTACATTGGGTAAAAAGTAATAAAGCATCAGTAAAGAAAGAAACAGCAAGGTGTAAATCGTCGGCTGGGTCATTCTTTGCAAACTGGCATATAGTTGATCATCAAACTCCCAAAAGCTATGAAGCAAGCGAAGCGACATTCTCCCAAACATTGTCAGTAAAAGAGACAAGGCAAAGAGAAATTGCAACCCCAAGCTAATGACTAAACTAAATAATCTATGTGATATCAGACCTCTATCTTTTGCAACACCATAAGCTTTATTAAATGCTTTTTGTAAAAATGACATTGATTGTGAAAATGCCCATAGAGCCGAAAGGATGGAAAAACTCAACAAGCCAGAAGAAGGCTGAGTTAGCAAATTTCGGGTAACCTTTGCAACGACTTCATACAGCGATTCAGGCAGAACATCTTCCATTGCTTCCAAAAATTCTGCTATCGGAATTTGAAAATAAGGCAATATATTCACAACAATCAATAGCAACGGAAAAATCGAAATCAGCAAATAATATGCCACCGCAATGCTTGTCAAATCAATCTCGGATGCTTGATAAAATTTAAAAAAGGATTGTAAAAACGGGTTCTGTCCAATCTTAGAAACAAACTTTTTCATCTCGTCTCCTACTAGAATACAGAGCAAAAAGCCCCTTTCCATTCTTATTTTTAATAAGTTCCTTCTTCTCCTTGGCTGGTTAAGATAACAGGACCATCTTTGGTAATCACAAATTGATGTTCGTATTGACAAGAAAGTCCACCGTCCAGCGTTTTGTGAGCCCAACCCGTTTCAAAATCTGTGTCAATCTCCCAAGTACCTGTTGAAATCATTGGCTCAATTGTCAAAACCATGCCTTCACGAAGACGCAATCCGCGTCCAGCGCGTCCGTAATGAGGCACCATTGGCTCTTCGTGCATGGTTGGTCCAACACCGTGTCCTACCAAGTCACGAACGACACCATAGCCATGACTTTCCGCATACTCTTGAATCGCTGCACCAATGTCACCAATTCGATTGCCAACTTGAGCAGCTTCAATTCCACGATAAAGGCATTCTTTTGTCACGTCCATCAGTTGGTGCACTTCTTCACTTGCTTGACCAACTGCATAAGCCCAGCAAGAATCCGCAACACCTCCACGGAAATTTTCTGTATAGTGTTTCATCTGCTCTACATTGTTGAAATCGAGTTTAGAAACATCCAATTCTGCTTTATCAACCAAGCCAACAACCATATCTACTTTAATTAAGTCACCCTCAACCAATTTTTGATGACGTGGAAAAGCATGTGCCACTTCATCATTCAATGAGCAGCAAGTGGCATAAGGGTAGTCCATGATGCTCCCTTCTACACCAATTTGAAGCGGAAGAGCATTATCTTCCTTACATCGTCTGCGGACATACTCTTCAATTTCCCACATGTCAATACCTGGCTTAATCAAATCCCTTAAACCGATATGAATACTGGCGAGAAATGCACCGCTTTTTTCCATTAAATCAATTTCACGTTGTGATTTTAAAGTTATCATTCTTTCTCCTTAATATCTGAGGTATTAATTTATTTTTACTGTAATTGTTGCTTTTGCAACCAGTTGAAGTTTTAGGTAAATATCGTAATCCAAAATAGCAGAATGCCGTGTTTGTCGGACAATTCTTGGTCGAAGCGTCAAAGTTTCATCAATCTGAACAGCTTGCAAGAAATAAATCATCATCTGCTCAATAATAATATTTTTCTTGCCAGATGTCATGTATTGATGTGTTGCTGTCGTTAAAATCTCTGTTAGAATCCCGTTAGATAAAACACCGTTACTTTCTAACATAAAAGGTTCCACAACAAAAGAAAATTCATTGTTGATATGACGAAGTTTTTGAGAGACTTGGTCACTAAAAGTCGGTAGGCTGGAGATTTGTTCCCGACTCATTTTTTCCATGACATCGCGACGCGTAATGACTCCAAGAAGAGTTTGATTGCTCCGAATGACTGGCACCATTTCAAAGTCTTCTGTAATCATGCGCTGGCTAACATTGGCAATGCTGGTGTTTAAAGTAACGGCATAGATATTTTTTGTCATAACTTTGTCCAAAATAGTGTGAGGAGACTTGTCACCAGTATCACGCATAGTCACCACGCCAACGACCATATTATGCTGATTAACAACAGGAAAACGACTGCTACGGTTTTTCCGAACCAAATCCATAAAATCACGAACGGTATCTGTATCTTTTAAGAAACCATACTCATGACTACCACGATAAACCTGTTCCACGGTTAAAATATCTGTTTTGATCTGTATGTTGGACAGAGCACGATTGATAATCGTTGCAACTGTAAAGGTATCATGTTGGGATCTTAGAACAGGAATGCTTAAGCGGTTCGCCAATTTTAAGACATCATGATTCACGTCCAAACCACCTGTCACTAAAACAGCATTTTCATGCTTCAAAGCCAATAACTGAATATGGGTGCGGTCTCCAATAATCAAGAGACCTCCTTCTGTTAAGTAACGTAAGAGATTCTTCTCGGTCATTGCCCCGATTGAGAATTTACTGAATTCCTTTTCAAGCCCGTCTTGACCAGCTAATACTTCTGATCTCGTAATTTCAGCAATTTCTTTAAATGTTAAGTGCTCCAGCTCTACTTTGGGAGATTTCACGCGAATCGTGCCGCTACGAGGACGTGTTTCTACCAATCCACGATTTTCGGCTTCTTTAATCGCACGATAAGCAGTCCCCTCGCTTACTCCTAAATAATTGGAAATACTGCGTACACTAACACGCTTTCCTACTGGTAATTCTTCCAAATAAGCGATAATTTCTTGATGTTTACTCATGAAAGTCTCCTTTTTCATAGCAAAACTCTAAATAATCCCGCATTTTACGTGTATAACGGTCGCTCCCCTTGAACTGCCGCCTACAAGAAAAGCCTGTCTTCTCGGCAACTTTTTGGCTAGCTTTGTTTTCCAGATGAGTTACAATATAAAGTCGCTTCAAATCAAACTGTGTAAATGCCAAATAAACAATATTTTTGACGCACTCAGTCATCAGACCATGTCCCCAATAATCATGCCGAAGAAAATAACCAAGCTCTGCTTCGCCCTTGATTTCGTCTATCTTTTCAAATTTGACAGAACCAATCATTTGCCCAGAATCTTTATCACAGATCGCCCAAATGCCAAGAGGATATTTCATGAAATAATTAGCCAATACATGTTGGCTTTCTTGTAAATTAGCCTGCACAGGGAAAATGAAACGCAAATTTTCAGGATTGGAAGCAATTTTATAAAAATCTTCACTATCCATAAAGGAAAAGGGACGCAATACTAAATGCTCTGTTTCTATAAAGGCAAATTCTGCCAATTTTGTCCACAAATTCATATCTTACCTCTAAAGATAAGACCCAGTTGGTACGCCAACTGGGCTATTTCACCTCATCATGTCAACGCTGTTTCGAATCTATCCTTCGACAAGCTGAATGTCTGCTCCTAAACTCGTCAACTTTTCAATAATATTTGAATAACCTCGTAAAATAAATTCTACATTTGTAATTTCGGTTTTTCCATGAGCTAGCAAGCCTGCAATTACAAGAGCTGCTCCTGCCCGCAAATCAGTCGCTTTGACCGCTGCACCTTGCAATTGATTAGGCCCTTCATAAACAATATGATTGGTACTCGTTGAAATCTTTCCTGCCATTTTTGCTAACTCAGGGACATGATTTACTCGCTTTTCATAAATCGTATCAATAATTAAGCCACGTCCTTCAGCAGTTAACAAAAGTGGCGTAATAGGCTGTTGCAAGTCTGTAGCAAAGCCTGGATAAGGAGCCGTCTTAATGTTGATTGCTTTCAAATTATGCTGCTTTTCGACATACACGCTATCTTCAGAAACGGTCATGCGGACTCCCATTTCTTCTAATTTCGCAATAAAGCCTTCTAAGTGTTCATAAAGGACATTGTTGATTTGCACGCCTTCACCAATTGCAGCAGCCATTGAGATATAAGTTCCTGCTTCAATTCGATCTGGAATAACTTGGTGACGAGTTCCATGGAGCTGATCAACACCTTCAATGATAATAATGTCAGTACCGGCTCCTCGAATGTGTGCCCCCATATTATTCAAAAGTGTCGCTACATCAATGATCTCAGGCTCACGAGCCGCATTTTCAATAACGGTGCGCCCTTTTGCTTTTACTGCTGCAAGCATGGTGTTAATGGTCGCTCCAACACTGACTGTATCCATGTAAATACTAGCTCCATGAAGCCGCTCGCCACCTGTCGAAAGGTTCATGGAATTTCCCTCATAGGTCATGGTAGCCCCCATAGCTTCAAAAGCTTTGATATGCAAATCAATCGGTCGAGGTCCCAAATCACAGCCACCAGGCAAGCCAACTGTTGCTTCGCCATAGCGTCCAAGCAAACTGCCATAAAAGTAATAAGAAGCACGCAAGCTATTGATTTTACCATAAGGCATGGGCACATTTTTTATACCACGAGGATCAATTCTTAGCGTATCATCTTGGCGCTCAACAGTAGCTCCCATAGCTTCCATAATGTCAATCAAACTCACAACATCGGAAATATCTGGCACACAGTCCAATGTCACGATTTCATCAGATAAAATTGTCGCCGGAATTAAAGCGACTACGCTATTTTTAGCACCGCTAATAGTCACCTCTCCTTTTAAGGGGCGACCACCATTAATTACAATTTTTTTCATTTTCAGCTCTTTCAAGGAATTTCTAATCAAATATACTGCACTTTATTATAACACAGTTTCTGGGAAAATCCTATCCTTTTAAAGAAATCTCTTTTAACTTGTTATTCTTGTTATATAACGATTACAAAACTCTTTTATTTTGGTGGTATTCTAAAAAGAGCGAGACAAAAATCAATTTTGTCCCGCTCCTCAAAATGATAACTAGATCCGACAATCTAGGGAACTGCTGGAGTTTGCAGATAACACTAATATAATCGGCACAAACAAATACGTTTTAAGTCAGATTGTAACTGCGGCTGATTATAAAATGCCTCATAAAAAATTTATAAACAAGAGACTTGTATCCTAACTTCTTCTTTATTTTGCAACAACTGCTTTCAAAGAATCTACTTTATCAAGTTTTTCCCACGGCAGGTCAATATCTGTACGTCCCATGTGCCCATAGGCAGCAGTCTGACGGTAAATTGGTCGTTTCAAATCAAGCATTTGAATAATACCCGCTGGACGAAGATCAAAAATTTGTCGAACTGCTTCTTGAAGCTTGCTTTCTGAAACTGCACCTGTACCAAAAGTATCAATGCGGACTGATACTGGATGTGCAACTCCGATAGCATAGGCTAGCTGAACTTCTACTTTCTTAGCTAATCCTGCTGCAACAATATTCTTGGCAATATAACGCGCTGCATAAGAAGCAGAACGATCGACTTTTGTGGCATCTTTTCCAGAGAAAGCCCCACCTCCATGGCGTGCATAACCGCCGTATGTATCAACGATAATCTTACGTCCAGTTAAACCAGAATCTCCTTGAGGTCCGCCAATAACAAAGCGACCGGTTGGATTGATGAAAAACTTACTTTTTTCATCCAAATACTCTGCTGGAACTACTTCTTTAATGACCTTTTCAATCACATCTTGATGAATCTGCTCATTGCTTATTTCTGGGTCATGTTGAGTGGAAATAACGACAGTATCCACGCGCACTGGTTGGTCATTTTCATCGTATTCAACCGTTACTTGAGATTTTGCATCCGGACGAAGATAGGAAATTTCTCCAGACTTGCGAAGCTCTGCTAAACGACGGACTAATTTGTGACTGAGAGAAATGGGCAACGGCATTAGTTCAGGTGTTTCATCTACGGCAAAACCAAACATAAGCCCCTGATCTCCAGCACCAATCAAATCAAGTGAATCTTGTTCAGTATTTCCACGAATTTCAAGGGCTTCATTCACCCCTTGAGCGATATCTGGTGATTGCTCAACAAGCGACGGATGCACCCCCACTGTTTCTGCTGAAAAACCATATTCAGCTTTTGTATAACCAATCTCTGCAATTGTATCGCGAACTATGCGGTTAATATCCACATAAGCATTGGTAGAGATTTCCCCAAAAACATGGACAGATCCTGTATAGACAGCTGTCTCAGCAGCCACATGAGCTTCTGGATCCTGCTCCAAGATAGCATCTAAAATAGCATCTGAAATTTGGTCTGCAATCTTATCTGGATGTCCTTCAGATACAGATTCAGACGTGAAAAGTTTACGTTCTGACATATTCATGTCCCCCTTTTAATGAAATATTCCCTCCTAAAAATTCTATTATTGCTAGGAAGTTACTTGAAAATCTGTAAACAGACTTACGTTAAAAAGTTACAAAGCACTAGTCTCTATGGTTAATATTTAACCTTTGACTACCTTTTCGGGACTATTTTAACTTCTCTATTGTATCATTTTTTATCCTAATAAACAGAAAATTTTCTAAAAATTATAAGAAATTTAAAATACAATAAGGTTGAAAAACACTTCCAACCTTATGCTTGTTATGATGATTTGCTTCCATAGACAATTTGCCCATCACAGATCGTATAGTGAACAACGCCTTTTAATTTTTCGCCGATAAATGGTGAATTAGCTGCTTTTGAGGCAAAATCTTCTGTTATCATGTGTTCAGCATTTGTATCGAAAATTGTGAGATCGGCTGGACCATTCTCAGCAAGATAACCCGCTTCAAAATCATAGAGTTGCGCTGGGTTAATTGTCATTTTTTCCAGCAACTGCATGAGTGTCAAATGACCTGCTTCCACCAAATAAGTCAAACCAAGCGAAAGTGACGTTTCTAGACCTGTCATACCAGACGGTGCTTTGGTGATGTCTTTTGCATTCTTTTCATCAGCGTGATGAGGTGCATGGTCTGTCGCAATGACTGAAATAACTCCAGACTTAAGTCCTTCAATGACAGCTAAACGATCTGATTCCAAACGAAGTGGCGGGTTCATTTTGGCATTGCTACCTTTTAACAACAATAGCTCTTCTGTCTTAGAAAAATGCTGGGGCGCTGCTTCTGCTGTTACGTAAGTGCCCAATCGCTGAGCGAATTCCACGACTTTCACACTTTCTGCTTTTGATAAATGCTGGATATGAATATGAGTATTGGTTGCGTGAGCAATCATCACGTCACGCGCAATCATACTATATTCAGCGACCCCAGTCGCACCGCAAAATCCAAAATGTTCTTTGGCAATCTGTTCATTAAATCCAAGGATACCATTGAGTTCTGGATCCTCTTCGTGAAGGCAGATAAATGTACCATTTTTGTCAGCTTCTTCCAAAGCTTCGCGTACCACTTTTGTACTTTTTAATGGAATTCCGTCATCTGAAAAACCAATAGCTCCCGCTTCCAAAAGCGCTTTGAAATCTGTCAAATGCTGTCCATCAAAATTCTTTGTAATGGTCGCGACAGACTTAATATGAATGTTTTCACGATGGGCAGATTCTATTACTTCTTTCAACGTCTCTACTGTTGAAATCGTTGGAGTGGTATTTGCCATCATGACAACCGTTGTAAATCCACCCGCTGCCGCAGCTAAAGCACCCGTATGAATGTCTTCTTTATGCGTCTGACCAGGTTCACGAAAATGAACATGAATATCAATCAGCCCTGGCGCCACCACCAATCCAGTCGCATCAATCACCTGAGCATTTTCTGCCTTCAAATCCTGACCAATTTGAAGAATTTTTTTATCCTGAACCAGGACATCGCAAACCTTATCAAAACCAGATTTTGGATCCATAACGCGACCATTTTTAATTAACAACATGCACTTTTCTCCTTATTCTCCATAAAAATCAACATGACTCTCCACTAATTTATCCCCTTTATAGGAAAATTTAGCCGAGAAGAATGGTTTATCTTCTAAAATCCAAGATAGAAACGTATGATCTCCTTCCCAAGTCGGTTTGGACAAAACTTGTTCATAAGGCACCCATTCCAAAGTACCTTCATCGCAGTCAATTAATTCTCCCTCAAATTCTGTCGCTTTAAATACGTACGTGTACCAATCATTATCAGGTGTAAAATCTGGAAACGTGATAATACCTTTTAATACTGGCTTATTGACTCGCAAGCCTGTTTCTTCTAAGATTTCTCTTACAGCACACTCCTGCGGCGTTTCACCTTTCTCTAACTTACCCCCAACACCAATCCACTTACCAGCATGGACATCATTAGGCTTTTTATTTCGATGTAGCAATAAAAATTCTTTGCCGTTGTCAATGTAGCAAATCGTTGCTAATTTAACCATTTTTCTCCTTTCAAAAATACCACTATATAAAACTACTTACAATAACCAATTTATCGGTTCTATCCCTTGAGACGTTAGAAAGGCATTTGTTTTAGAAAAAGGTTTGCTACCAAAAAATCCACGATGAGCTGAGAGAGGACTCGGATGAGGAGATTCTAAAATGAGATGTCTAGGATTAGTGATCAAGGCTTTTTTCTTGCGTGCATAAGAGCCCCAGAGTATAAAGACAACAGGTGTATCTTTTTCATTGACAACCTTAATCACAGCATCCGTAAACGGTTCCCAGATTTGACCGGCATGTCCATTTGCTTGCCCAGCAGGAACGGTCAAACTTGCATTCAGCAGCAAGACTCCTTGCCGTGCCCAAGGTGTCAAATCATGAGATTCTTTGATGCCAATGTCATCTGCTAACTCTTTCAAAATATTTTGAAGAGAAGGCGGTGCTGGAATATCATCTGGTACTGAAAAGCTCAGCCCCTGCGCTTGACGCGGACCATGATAGGGATCTTGCCCCAAAATCACTACTTTTACATCTGCTAAATCCGTCGTCTGAATCGCATTAAAAACTTTTTCACGTGGTGGATAGATTGTCCCTGATGAATAAACTTGATTTAAAAAGTAATTGATTTTACCAAAATAGCCGTCAGGCAACTGCTGCTTAATCAAACTATGCCAAGCTGAATGTCCCATTGTTTCTCCTGTTCTGTATCGTTATTTTTCTTCCTCTGGATAAGCCATGCCCCACTCTTTTCGCAAATCCGTCATGATTTTCATGACATCACAGCTGTAATCCAAATGCATCTCATTTTTGTCACCAGCTACTGCTGCTTCCATATCAAGAACTTCATACATTAAAGCTTCGCTCGTCTTTCCCGTTTCAATGATTTCTTGATGCCCATCTTCAGTATAAGTAATAACCGCCTTTTGCCCTCTAGGATATTCATACATTTCAATGTAGCCCTTATCATAAGCAATTGTTCCACGCTTGGGCTGTTTAGCATGAAGACTCAAGGTCAACGTCGCCATTTCTCCTTCAGCATTCGTTAGAAGAATCCCTGCTTGCTCGTCAACGCCTGTTGGTGCAAATTTTACTTGCGAAAGGACTTGATGAGGGCTAGATGTCATAAACCACCGAACAAATGACAAGGCATACACGCCAATATCTAACAGTGCACCGCCTGCAAGCTGACGATTAAAGAAACGATTGGTCATATCGTATTCTTTGTAGCTACCAAAGTTCATTTGAATCATTTTTAAATCACCCAATTGACCACTAAAAATGATGTTGTTCAATTGTCGATAGATTGGCATGTGGTAAATCGTCATCGCTTCTGCCAAAACGACGTGTTCTTGCTCGGCTAATAAAACCGCTTCTTCCAATTCTTCTGAATTGAGCGTAATGGACTTCTCGCATAGAACATGTTTTCCGTTTTTTAATGCTTTTCGTAAAAAATCAATATGCGTATTATGTGGCGTGGAAATGTAAATAATATCCACATTTTCGTCCTTAAATACGTCATCAATCTGATCATAAACTTTTTCAATACCGTATTTTTGTGCAAAGTCCAAGCCTTTCTGATGTGTTCGGTTAGCAACAGAATAGAGCTTTCCACCTAGCTGCTGCAAAGCCTGTGCCAATTCATTAGCAATCACACCTGTACCTAAAGTTGCCCAATTATAGCGTACCTTATTTTCCATGGTCATTCTCCTAGCTACATAATTATCTTTATCATACCAAATTTTCCTTCATTTAGCTGACTTTTTGTGTAGAAATCAATTGCTTTAGTGAAAGAAAAGTAGTACTTCTTTTCAACGTTTAAACCTACATTCAAAAGAAATCTAACATAACTCTCTACAGACGATATACATTATCTCAAATAATATAAAAAGATTCACCTGTGTTATAATGAAGGCAGAAAGGAAGTTTATTATGTGGTCTTGGTTTATTGTATTTTTACTTTTGATTATTGCTTTATTTTACTTTTCAAATATCATAATAAAAACTATTATCGGATTTGGATTATTTATTTTTGCGATTGCTATCATTTGCCTTATCATTGATTTTAACAACGATCCAAATAAAGACTAAAAATTGGCTTAAATAGGTCATTTTTCTAATGAGATAAATGAGATGCAAGATTGGCTTATTTAGGAGTAAATCCTAAAAATGTTATTAAAAAAATCGTCATTTCTAAAAAACACCCCAATACATTATTGGAGCATTTCTAGTTTAGTTATCTTCAGAGATAGCTGAGTCCAACTCTTTCTCATCTGATTGAACAACTTGTTCTGGAGTTTCAGTGGTAATCGCAGATTCTTGTTGAGGTTGAGTTGGTGTTATTTCAGGTTCAACTGCTTGTTCTTGTGGTTGAGTAAATTGTTGTGCTTGAACAGGTTGTTGCTGAGGTTGTACTTGTTGCGTTGTAAATTGTCCTTGGTAAACCATAGGTTGTACTTTAGTTGGCATACAAAGTAGGACAATTAGAGCGATAGAACATGGTAACATAGCAACGGCAGCCAAAATATTTAAAATTGGAACCCACATCAAAAGTATAGGACCTGCATATAAAAAGATAAATGCCCAATGATAGCCAGCATCCCGCAAACGACGCACAATAATCGCCAAATTTGGGATTAAAGTTGCTATCCCAAATAAACTCAATAAAACAAAGACGAAAAGTGTAGAACCTAATCCAGCTATAAAGACGCTTGGATCAAAACCACTCCCTCCTTCATAGTAAGCTGCTTGTTGAATAGCACTGAAAATTGCTGTCATAATCGCTCCAAAAGCTATTATCACAAATGGAAGGGTAATTAAAGCATTGCATAAAACAGACCACCAATAGTCAGATCTAGTTGATTTTCCTTCAAAATCAGCATAGTGAGTCCAAAATTTTTTATAAGCGGTAAACATCATAAATCTCCTAATTTTTAAATTTTTAATAGAATACCATACTTTTCCTAATAAATCAACGGAAATTAATTTTTAGAGAACAATTACTTGATCATCTCTAATCGCCAGTTTGTCCACCCTGAAAATTTAACTGCCCCTTGTTCATCTGTCCGATAGACCTTAGCAGGCAATTGTGCAAATCGCTCTATTGTATCTTGACTTGGTTGCTTAGATTGATTATTTTTCCCGACAGAAATGAGCGCAACCGTTGGTTCTATTTGTTGCAAAAATTTTGAACTTGATGAGTCCTTGGCTCCATGCTGTCCGACTTTCAAAACATCTGTTTTCAACTTTGGATAATGCTGCATTAACTTTGCTTCGCCCTCTTCTTTCAAGTCGCTCGCAAATAAAAATCTTGTACGGAAAAACTGACCATATAAAACGACCGAATGGTCGTTCTTGCTAGCACCCGAAAGAACTTGCAAATGATGATCAAAAATAGGAAGTTTGTCGCCTTGTTTTACAACATGAATGAATGTGTTTATTTTCCTTAATTTCTCTAGAAAATCTGCATTGCTTAGACTACTTCTGGCAATATAAATTTTCTTTATTGCAAATTTTTTAGCAACTTCTAATACATCTCCTGCATAATCTGGATTAGGATTTGTTAAGACTAAAGTATCAATCGTATCTACACCACGACTTTTTAAGTAAGGAATCAAAGTTTTCTCTGCATTTGAGCTAGTTGCTCGTTTTTGCCAAGCTTCTTTTGTTCTAATTTCCTCACGTCCACCAACATCAATCAATACATTTCGTCCTTTCCAATCTCTCAGAAAAATACTATCTCCCTGTCCGACATCGACCATTGTGATCTCATTTTGCAAAGGAAATTTATTTATGAAAAAGAGTAATGAAAGAAGCAGACTAAGAAATATTACCCATTTTTTATTTTTTCTAATATCATACAAAATAGCCAGTACAAGTAGCATAACAATCAGCAAAAGCGGACTGGGTTGCCCAAAAACGATTGGTCTGCCAAAGACACTTGCTATCCAACGAATGCTATTTTCTAACCCTTCAAATAGAAAATTGACCTGAGTTAGCTTTATCAAAGGCGAAGAAAGAAAAATCAACGTCAAGCCTGGCAGCATCATTGTATCGAAAATCAGTGAAAAAACAAATGTCAACAAAATAGACCAAGGTTGAAATTCACCAAAATAAAAGATTAGAATCGGTAAAACACCAAGCGAAATGACACTGCTCTCTACAACAATCTTTCGCCAAGAAGTCAGACTTTCAAAATCTATCACACTAATAACAAAAGCATAGGCGCAAGAGAGAACTCCTCCTGCCGTTAAAAGAAAGGAAGGCATAATCAAGGACAATATCATCATCGTTAAAGCAAAATTATCTAACTTAGTGATACCATGTTGCGATAATAATTTCTGAATTAAGCTCCGTACAACGGATACTGAAAATCCAGTCATTCCCGCATAAAAGAAAGAAAATGGATATTGGCATTTATGAACCGTTTCCTGCGTAAGGCCCAGCCTTAACAGCAACTTACGAAAACCCTCCATAAAAAAGCCAACTTGCATGCCAGACAGCGCAAATAAATGAATAATTCCCAAGCTAGAGTAAAGACTGTTCATTTCATCGAAGTCTGTATCCAAGGCACCAAATAAGAGTCCTGTCATGTAATTACTCATCGGATTTGGAAAATGCTTCTTGATAAATACCAGTGCCTTTCTTCGCCAACTAGAGAGCCACTCTAGGGGGTGCAAGCTGATTCGATCTTGGCTAGATAAAATGGTATCCACTTTTAAAATTCGATAAATTCCTTGCGTTCTTAAATAGGATTGGTAATCAAAACCATCAAAATTACGCTTCTTCTCAGGGATTTCAAATTCTCCCTCAACTGTCAATGTAACCAAACTAGAGAGATTTTGAAAAGCCAATTGTTCTTCCTTTGATTTCAATTTGTAGTAAACTTGATAAGTCTGCCCATTTGTTTTACCACGGAAAGAAAGCGAATCTCCATTTACCTTAATCGTGTCAGGTAGAACTGCCACTTGTCTTATAGGAGAAGGTTCTACTTTCGTCTTCTGCTCTGCTATTTCCCTACGAATAAAGAAAAAACCAGCAAAACAAATTAGAATCATGAAGGTCATGAAACATTCTTTTGGTGAATAAAAGCGAAAAAGACGAATCCCTAGAAATATAAAACCAAGCCATGCTAACCAGCTACTTTGATAGATTGCAAAATATAACCAGACAAGCAAAAAAGCTATGTAAATTGGCTTAATCGGAAATCTTTTAATCCACTGTGACATATTCTTTCAATTTTTCTAGTGTTTTAGCACCAACTCCTGATACATTTTTCAGGTCATCAACTGAATTAAATTTCCCGTTTGCCTCACGATAATCTAAAATATCTTGCGCACGTTTTTGACCAATACCAGAAACAGTTTGCAATTCCGATAAATTGGCAGTATTTAAGTTGACCTTATTTCCTTTTTGCGATGCGACTTCACTAGTTCCTAACGTTGAAGATTGTCCTGTTCCACTTGCAACACTTGCCGCATTCTCACCCACAGTTGCCACATAAACAACAGCTTCATCCGTTAGTTTTTGCGCCAAATTGATAGACTTGCTGTCAGCGTCTGTCGTTAAACCACCTGCTTTTTGAATCGCATCATTGATACGGCTAGTCTTTTTCAGTTGATAAATACCTGGATTTTTGACTGCACCCTTGACATCTACAGTTAAAAATTCTGATTCTTCACTTGAACTCGTTTGAGTCTCTGCTTTTTCTTTCTGTGAGTTTTTCTTTGTTCCAGTTGAAATTTCTTTTGATTCTGCCTCCGAACTCGTAACTGTTTCCTGTGCAAGCTCTGCTACATTTGATTGTCTACTAGATTGACCATTTATCATAAAAAATCCTGCTATTATCAAACCAATCAAACTTACACCAATCAAAATTTTATACTCTTTCATCTTTTCAATGATTGTCTCTAACATCTTTCCTCCTAAGTTGAATGAAAATTTGCTTTATCTATTTATTCGTAAAACAAATAAAAAAGTTGAAAAAATTTCTCAGCTTTTGCCATGTTAGAAAAGGTTTTTTGTGAAAGATTGACCAATCAACTACCTCGAACTACTAAAAAATCGGAAACAACTTCCGATTTTTATATCTTGTACATTATCTCACATTATAAGCCTTCATCGTCCGAGCAATGTCTCTATTTTGCTCACGACGTTTAATGGATTCGCGCTTGTCATAGTTGTGTTTCCCTTTAGCCAATCCTAAAAGTAACTTAGCATAACCGTCCTTAAGATAAACTTTGAGGGGAACCAAAGTCATTCCATTTCCTTTCGTTTCCTGTTCTAATTTCTGGATTTGCTTTTTATGCAATAGCAATTTTCTCCTACGTTCAGGATCTTGATTCCAGATATTACCCTCTTCATAGGGAGCGATGTGAACATTACTGAGCCAGACCTCTCCGTTTTTGACTTGAGCAAAGCCGTCTTTCAGGTTAATTCGTGCAGCCCGCACACTTTTGATTTCAGTTCCGGTCAGAACCATGCCCGTTTCAATCGTATCAACAATGGTATAGTCGTGTCGTGCTTTTTTATTTTGCGCTACGACCTTTCCTTCTCCCTTTGCCATTCTTGCTTCCTTTCTTTACCACTTCTTTATAAAAGGGTTTCTTGCCCTTGTTTTTCTTTGATTTCTTATCCCTAGAAACTTTTCCTTTCGGAGACTTGTCTCTTCGTCCTCTGTTATCTTGATGCGACTGTTGACGCCTATCACGATTGGATTGCTTTCTCTTTTCAATCACATCATATTCACTAGGTAGGTATTCAAAGTCAATCTCTCCCGTAGCCTTATCAGCCCGAACTAGCTTAATGTGAATCTGTTGACCGACACGGAAAACAACACCTGACTTTTCGCCCTGCAAAGTTAGATTACGTTCATTGTAGTGAAAAAATTCTGGCAAGTTGGTTACATGAATCAAGCCTTCAACTGTATTGGGGAGTTCAACAAAAAGACCAAATTTAACAACACTAGACACGATACCGTCAAATTCTTCTCCGACAAACTCTTCCATAAACTCAGCTTTTTTCATAGCTTCTACTTCTCGTTCAGCCTCAATAGCTCGCCGCTCCCGACTGGATGACTGACTAGCAATATCTGGGATGACTTGTTCAAAATGCTCTGCTATTTCTTTAGAATGCCCATAATCGCGCACCATACGGTGAACCAAAAGGTCTGGATAACGGCGAATTGGACTAGTAAAGTGCGTATAAAACTCGGCTGCCAAACCATAATGACCGTGGTTGTGCTCTGAGTAACGAGCCTGCTGCATGGAGCGCAAAAGCATCATAGACAGCACTTCTTCATAAGGCTGACCGTGGACTGCTTTCATAATATCCTGAAGGGCAGATTGGCTCATAGAATTAGCCGTTCCGTAAACTCGAACGCCAAAAGTAGAAGCATAATCAATAAACTTCTGCACTTTCTCAGCTTTAGGTTCTTCATGAATCCGATAGATAAAGGGCAGGTTTAATCTAGCAAAATGCTCTGCTACTGTTTCATTGGCGACTAGCATAAAGGACTCAATCATACGCTCCGCAAGTCCACGCTGCCGCAAAACAATATCTACTGGACGCCCAGTCTTGTTGACCAAAATTTTAGCTTCTTTCGTATCAAAATTAAGAGCTCCTCGTTTGTATCGCATCATTTCTAAAATAGTATGAAGCTCTGTCATTTGCTCTATACTTGGAACAATTGTTTTAAATGCTGCTCGTTTTTCCTTGTCTCCTGTAATTATATCATTCACATCGCTATAGGTCATACGAAAAGTGGTTTTAATGATTGTTTGAGTAATAGTATGCTTGACAACTTGACCTTTTTGGTCAATCTCCATAATAGCCGATTGCGTCAGCCGATCTACATTAGGATTGAGTGAACAGATACCGTTTGATAGGCGTTCAGGCAGCATAGGTACTACTCGATCCGTCACATAAACAGATGTTGCTCGATTGAGTGCTTCCTTATCTAACTCAGATCCTTCTTTAACATAGTAAGAAACATCTGCGATATGAACTCCCAGTTCAAAATGTCCATTTTTCAGCTTCTTGATATGAACTGCATCGTCCAAATCTTTCGCATCCGCCCCGTCAATGGTAAAGGTAATTTCATTACGCAGATCTAAACGTCCTTCAAAATCTTTTTCAGACAGCGCCTCTGGAATCGTTGATGCTTCCTTCAAAACTCTTTCTGGAAACTCAGACACAATATCCATGGACTCCAAAACTTCCAGAACATCAATTCCTGGATCATCCTTATGACCGACCACATCTAAAACATTAGCTACAAAAAAGTCATGCTTTTTAGTTGGATATTTATCAATCTCTACTTTTAAAATCTCTGTTCCATCCAAAATCAAAGCAGGCTTCTTAATATAAATAGGTTGACTGATTTTCTGATTTTTTGACCGAATATAGCCAGCATACTTAGGCTTCTCTTCGTCTAAGATAAGCTGACCCACTGCTGTTTTTAAGCTGTGTTCCAAAACATCAATAACCTTCGCTTCAGCAGATGTTACCTTGCTGCGATCTGCAATCTTAGTGATTGAAACTTCTACCGTATCACCATCAATCGCATAGTTGACATCATTGTGACCAATAAAAAGATCATCCTCTTCTTCATTTAAGGTTACAAAGCCAAAGCCATTTTTATGGGCATGAAAGGTTCCTTTCAAGGTAAGCATTTGCTTTTCTTTGTGAAGCTGGATTTTGCCTGCATTGCTAAAGCTCAACTGACGCTTTCGTTCCATTTCAGAAATCGTTTTAACTAGGTTTCTAAAGTCTTTTGCCTTTTCTTTTCCTAATCCCTGCGCCAGTTCATCTATGCTAGCTTCTTTTTTCTCTCTTAAATAGCTTAAAATTTCTTCTTTCATTCTTTCCTTTTCTCTTATGTTTTCTAAACTTTAAGTTACCTTTTCTCATCTACTGCAGAAAAAATAGGCAAAGACAAAGTCAGAGCCCATTTTATTTACTAGATAAGATTGTCAGCATTAGTGCAATCAACAACCAAAAGAAAACCATCACTCCTGTCAAACGCTGCATAACTGCTTCAAAGCCTCTTGCTTTTGGTCGTTCAAACAAATCACCTGCACTTGAGTCAAATACGTTACTTGATTGATTTTTGGTTGGTTGCATAAAAATTGCAATTAAAATAAATACTGATAAAATCAATAAAATGGTTAATAATAAATTATACATATCAAACTCCTTAAAATCTCATCTATTTTACCATAAAATTTATTTTGATTCAAGATGTAGGGTCACTTTTCTCTCTTTAGGGCAATACTTTAAGACTTCAACTTTCTCTGGATGAGTCTTCATATTTTTGCTTGTTAAATAATTCTGACTGCCACAACTTGAACATTTTAAATTAATCTTTACCCGCACTGATTTCTCTCACTCCTAAATACTTTCTAAAACTAAATAATAAAAAGAAAAAATTCAATAATGCTAAGCCTGCTGTACTATAGAAAACCCAATGATAGCCAAAATGTACAGAAATCATTGAGCCCATTAGAGGACCAATAACACCTCCAATATAGAAGAATGTTTGATTGTAACTAAAAATTCTGGAAATACCTTCTTTGGGAGTGATTTTATTTAGCAGAGAGCTAACTCCAGGCAAAAGCGCCCCCGTTCCCAGACCAAACAGGAAACGATAAATTCCCAATTCAAGCGGCGTACCAGCCCTCGCACAGAAAATATAAATTACAAAACTATATAAGAGAGCCAGCAAGAGCAAACGGTGATTTCCCATTTTATCTCCTAGTTTTCCCAGCCAACTAGAAGAAAATATACTTGAAACTCCCATAGCTGAAACGATTGCACCAGATACTAGCAGCAGATTTTCTTTTTGCCCTAAAGAGCGAATATAAAGTGTCAAAATAGGGGAAATGGACTGCCCAATCATCTGAATCACCATGCTAGTAATGAACAAACCAAAAAGGATTGATTTTTGAGGAATTCGTTGAAATAGTTGCTTGGTCGAAACTTCTTTTTCCTTAGAAACAGGATGAAAATCTTCTTTTATCCCAAAAATGGTCCACAAAGTAACAACAAACAAGAAAAATCCAACCAAAAGGAAGACATTTCTCATTCCCAAACTCTGAGCAATCATTCCTCCTAAAAGAGGTCCCATCAGCGTTCCCGCTACGACACCTGTTGACAATGTTCCCAAAGCATATCCAGAGTGCTTTTTAGGCGCTTGACTAGCAATCAATGCCGTGCTATTTGGTACATAACCAGAAAACACCCCATTTAACAGTCTCAATACAATGAGCCAAAATACATTTGGCACAAACGCCAAGCCTCCCATGGTAAAAGTCATTGCAAAAGCAGCTCGAATCATCATAGGCTTGCGGCCATATTTATCAGCTAAACTTCCCCATACAGGAGATAAAAGAGCTGCTGTCAAAGCTGTGCTCGAAACCGCCAAACCTGAATAAAATTCAACCATGGAGCCTCTAGCACCTAATTCTTCCACATACAAAGACATAAAGGGAACAACTAGTGACAGGCTAGCACCTATAAAAAAGTTCCCCAGCCAAGCAATCCATAAATTCCGTTTCCAATTCACTTGATTCTTAATAAAATCATCTTCTTTCTTTGTCTAAAAATGCCTGCACCTGCTTTAAAGTAGCCGAAAGCGCACCATTATTGTCAATCACAATTTCAGCTCTTTGTCTTTTTTCTGCCAAAGAAAGTTGGGCTGCTATGCGTCGTTGAGCCTCTTCTTGACTAAGATTATTTCGAGTCATTAAACGTTCTAATTGAGTATCTTTACTCACATCTACTAGCCAAACTTGGTCAAACCAATCTTCATATTCCTGTTCAAATAAGAGTGGAATATCCATAAAGAAAAGCTCTTCTGTTGCTGCCAATTGCTCACGTTTTAAAGCTAATTCTTCTCGAATAATATTATTTTGTAAGCGACTGGACTTCTCTAGTAAATTGGGACGACTAAAGAGAAGAGCTCCTAGCTTTTTTCGATCCAATTGACCGTCTGCCAATAAAATTTCTGTTCCAAATTCTGACAACAGAACTTGATAAAGTCGACCTCCCGGTTTCTGCAATTCATGGACCACCTGATCCGCATCAATGACCTGATAGCCCTTTTGCCTGAGACAATTTGTGACTGTCGATTTGCCAGAAGCAATACCGCCTGTAATTCCGATTATTTTTGCCATGTCCTACCTCATTTTTTGACAATGTGGACAAAGGTGAGTTCCACGACCAGCTAGTTTGATTTTTTCAATTTCGTGACCGCATCTAGTACAAGGTTGGCCTGTTTTTCCATAGACTTGCAGGAAATCCTGCATGGTTCCGTCTTCTCCCAAAGCATTGCGGTAGGTGCGAATGGTTGAACCGCCTTTTTCAATACCTAACTGCAAGACTGCAATAATCTGCTTGCGTAATTCCTCTGCTTCTCCAGCAGTCAAACTTTGAGCGGCTCTTGCCGGATGAATCTGCGCCCGCCATAATACTTCATCTACATAGATATTGCCAAGACCAGCTACTAAAGTTTGATCCAACAGGTAAGGTTTAATCAATTTCTTAGATTTTTTCAGAGCGGTTTCAAATGGCAGTAAATGAAAATCTGATTCAGTCGGTTCTGGTCCTAGCTTTCGCTCAGTAAAATAGGATGTTATTTGTTCTTTTCTCAACAACTCCATCGTGCCAAATTTCCGAACATCCTGATAAACGAGGCTGCTGCCATCTGTAAAATGAAAAATTACATGAGAATGCTTCGTCAACTGGACCTCTTCAGGATAGAAAAGATACTTTCCTTCCATGCGCAAATGCGAAATCAGCACCCAATTCGTCAAATAAAAAATCAGATACTTGCCCCGACGCCCAACAGCATCAATGCTTTGCCCCGGTAATTCTAAGACAAAAGGATCTGCCCCCGTTCCAATCATCTTGGCATAACGGACATCTACCTTTTCAATCTCTTTTCCTTTAACCAGCCGCTCTAAACCACGGCGTACCGTTTCTACTTCTGGTAATTCGGGCATAAAATCTTTATCCTTTCTTATCCAAATGTAACATGTAATGCACCGTTCGACTTATTTCTTCAAATCCCGCACTCTTGTGAAAAGCTTGACTGACTGCATTGTCCATATCACAATCTGAAGCTAGCTGGTACACTCCTTTTTCTGTCGCCCACGACTGTGCAAACTCTAGAAGTTGATGAGCGATGCCATTTCTTTGAAAAGCAGGTGCTACCGCTATGCCTTCAATATATGCGATAGGAAGTTGCTCTGCTCCTTCCACATACTCCGAACGCATAGATAAGCTGATCCAAGCAACGGCTTCTCCCTCTAAGTAGTATAAAAATTCATTAGGAAATTTTCCTTCAGAAAATGCTGCTAGTAATTTCTTTTTCTCTGTCTTCCAAGCTAAATGAGCAAAGTAAGCCCAGTCAGCTAGATGAGATTTTTCGACCGCTCGAACTTCCCCTACCATTACCTTTTTCAATCTTCTCTTTCTAACAAGCGGCGAGCATAGATTGCCTGACCTGAATGCATAGCAGCATCGTCGATGATCGATACTAAGCGATTCCCACGCTTAACTGCTGGAGTCCAATTCTCATCAACAACATCGTCCAAACTGTCTTCATTCACCTCTAATAAATAAGCAATTGTTGCCGCAACCGCATCAGACAGATAGTCTTTGAGCAACTCAATATCTGTCACCACAACTTTATGCGCTTCTTGAGGAGTATGGTGCCAATCTTCCGTATCATCTGGCAAATCCAAGGCAAACTTTTTCTTCCAACCTTTAGAGAACCAGACTGGCTCGGTCTTAGCTAAATCAGCAATCTGAAAATCCAGCTCCCGCGCCGTATGCCAAGTCAACCAAGTCACAGATTTAATGGATGGAACTGTATCCGCAACCGGAAAAGCATTCGCTTCTTCCACAGATAAATTAGTCAGCACCGACAAAAAACGCTCCTCGGCTCGTTCCACATTTTCCACTAAAAGATTTACAAATTCCATTGCCCTACCTCCTTAAAAAATAAATTAATCACGGATTATATGTCAATCTCAACTCAATGCCCCATCGCAAAGTTGTCATCAAAATACTCAGCTAACATCAGGCGATGCTTACTACTCACAGATTCTAATTTCTCAATTTCTTCCTTAGAAAAGAAACGCAGGCGTAGAGTTTCTTCATTGTGAAAATCTACAATATTCACTGGTGAAACAGCCGTCAGCTCATAGATAAAAACAACCGTCTGCACCGCATCACCATTCGGATAAACTTCCTCGAAATTACTGTAAACATTTAGAAAACGAGTAGCTTCTACCTCAATGCCTGTTTCTTCAAAAAACTCACGCTTAGCAGTATCAAGAGTGGACTCACCAAGTTCCATTGCTCCGCCTGGAATAGCCCATGTTTTCTTATCACCGCGTAGTTGTAACAGCACGCGTCCCTCGTCATCTGCTAAAATACCGCCAGCAAAGGTCAGAATAACCTTGTCATGCCCAACCTTTGATCGGATATAGGAAATGTAGTCCATATTTAGAAATCTTTCAATTTATCTGGAAATGATCCGTCTTGAAAAAGTAACGGAGTAATTGTATATGCGTGTCAATATCACTAAACAACCAAGCATGCCCTTTATTTGGATAATAGGCACAATCACTCAGTCTGTTTTTTCTTGCAAATTCTTTATGAGATTCATGAATAGTCTCAAATTCTTTACCGCCCGAAACAAAGAAAACAGGATTGTCGAAATTTGCAGTAATCCTCAGCAGATTTGCCTGTGACATTGCTCGGCGAAATGATTTAGCAGAATCCCTTTGCAAATCCATTATAAAACGACGATAGCTCTCTTCAGTGACCCCATCATCCTGCATCATCTTGGTCATCAAATTAGCAACTATTTTCGTGTTTTTAAACAGCGACATGATGTAAACACCAGCTATGACTTTGCGGTAGCCTTTTATAGGGTGGTGACTAACACCATCAACAATCGCTCTATCAAATAAATCAGCATGTTTTTCCAACAATTTAAGAACGAGACTGCCTCCCAACGATAATCCAACAAGGTGTGGCTTGCCGTGAGCCCTGTTTTTGATGATATCAGCAATCATTTCTGTAACATCATTAAAATTTGTCCACCCAATGTCGCGGCTAAAACCATGTCCAGGCAAATCAACAGCTATACAGTGAAAAGCATTTTTTAACTCAGTGATATGATGTGCCCACATCTGACTGCTAGAACCAGACGCATGCAAAAGGACAATACTTTTATCATTTTGCTGTCCTTTTTCTACAACAAATAATGATCTTATCTTCCTCAGCCTCTAATACTCCTTTTTGTTATATCCAAAATCTGCCAAGTCTAGCTTTTTGTCCCGCCAGTTTTTCTTGACTTTAACCCAAGTTTCAAGAAAGACTTTATCACCTAGCATGAGTTCAATGTCGCGGCGTGCCAAAGAGCCGATTTTCTTAAGCATAGAGCCGCCTTTGCCGATGATAATGCCCTTTTGACTGTCTCTTTCCACCATAATGGTAGCGCGGATACGCACTTTGTCAGTCTCCTCATCCCGATTCATACTGTCAATGACCACCGCCACCGAATGCGGAATTTCTTCACGTGTCAGCAATAAAACCTTTTCCCGAATCATCTCAGAAACCAAAAAACGCTCAGGGTGGTCGGTAATCTGGTCAGCTGGGAAATATTGGAAACCTTCCTCTAAGTTTTCACTTAAAATATCAACTAGATGCGAAACATTATTGCCTTGAAGAGCAGAAATTGGCACAACTTCCTTAAAGTCCATCTGCTTGCGGTAATCATCAATCTGACTCAGCAGCTGATCCGGGTGTACTTTATCAATTTTATTGATGACCAGAATAACAGGAACTTTAGCCACTTTTAAACGCTCCATAATCATATCATCACCCTTACCGCGTTTTTCATCGGCAGAAACCATAAAAAGAACTGTATCTACTTCACGCAACGTGCTGTAAGCGGATTCCACCATAAAGTCGCCCAAGGCAGTCTTTGGCTTATGAATCCCTGGCGTATCAATAAAGACAATCTGCTCCTGATCTGTCGTGTAAATTCCCATAATCTTGTTACGAGTCGTCTGAGCCTTATCACTCATGATAGCAATCTTTTGCCCCATAACATGATTTAAAAAAGTAGACTTTCCAACATTTGGACGTCCTAAAATAGCAACAAATCCTGATTTAAAGGTCATTTTTCACCTCGTTTATTCCTTATTAGTCTAATATAAGAAAATCGGAAAGGATTCTCCGATTTTCATGTTAAAAAAGTAAATTCCAAATTTTCGGAACGAAAATAATTAGTCCTGTTATAACCGCAAAACCGGAAACAACCAAAACAGCTCCAGCTGCCATATCCTTGGCATTTTTAGCTCGCATGGAAAAGTGATAATCACTAGCTAAATCCACCACATTTTCAATAGCTGAATTCATAATCTCAAAAGAAATGACTAGAAAAATACTCAAAAAGAGAAAGAGCCACTCTATCGCAGATACCTGAAAAATCAACCCTGCAAGGACCACTACAACTGCTGAAACAGCATGATTGCGCATATTGCGCTCTTCTTTGATTGCCGTAAAAATCCCTGTCAGAGCAAATTCTAAACTCGAAATCACATCTCGATTTTTCCATTTGCGTTTGTTTGTATTATTGTCTTGTAAGTCCATAAGCAGTCAAAATTTCTTCCTGTAAGCCAAACATTTCCGCCTCTTCTTCTGGCGTATAGTGATCGTATCCATTGATATGCAGAAAACCATGTACTGCAAGAAAGCCCATTTCCCGCTCAAAGCTGTGACCATATTCTTCTGCTTGTTCACGCGCCTTATCTATGGAAATAAAGAGTTCTCCGATATAGGCATTAAAATCCTCTAACATTTCCGCCAGCTCAGGATTTTCTAGTAAATCCTCCTCGTCAATGGCAATGTCCAGCTCAGGCTTGTACTCCAAGCTGATAACATCTGTCGGACGATCTGTATTTCGATATTCCAAATTCAGCTCATGGCTGCGCTCGTTGGTAACAAATGTCACTGCCATTTCTTTTTCTTCTTTGCCAATCTTTTTAGCAGCAAATTCCAGTATATCATGTGTTTGCTTGATGATTTCTTCTGAAACTTGCCCTGTCTCGTCGACCATTTCTATATACATATTACACCCACTTTATTAGTATCACTTCATTATACCATATTTCAGATAGGGATGCCTGATTTATAAATCATTTACTATTTCGTTCTGCTCTTTATTTCATATTTTTTCTTTCAAAACTTATACTTGTTGCTGGAGGCGGCTCATTTGCGCATAGATGCCATTTTGTTTTACCAATGTATCATGTTGCCCTCTCTCCACAATCTTTCCTTCAGAAATAACCAAAATTTGGTCTGCATCTTGAATGGTGGATAAACGGTGTGCAATGATAAAAGTCGTTCTCCCCTCCTTGACCACAGCCATTGCTTTTTGAATCATTTCTTCGGTTTCTGTATCAATATGGGAAGTTGCTTCGTCCAATATTAAAATTTTGGGATTAGCGTAGAGAGTTCGAGCAAATGAAATCAATTGCCGTTCACCGCTCGAAAATGCTGCCCCTTTATCCCTTACAGGTTCATCAATTCCTTTTTTACAACGAGCCAGCAAGTCCCCTCCCCTGCACCGACCTTTTCTAAAGCTTCCAGAACTTTTTCACGATTGATGCCTGAATGACTCATAGCTACATTGCTTGCTAGCGTTCCCGTGAATAGATAAGGATCTTGCAAGACAATTCCCATGTGACTACGAAGACTTTCCCGAGAATATTGTTGAATATCTTGTTGATCAACATAGATTTTCCCTTTTTGAGGATCGTAGAAACGATAAAGTAGGTTCATGATAGAAGATTTTCCAGAGCCGGTATGTCCCACCAAAGCAATCGTCTCCCCTTGCTTTGCCTTAAAGCTAATATCATGCAGAATAGTCTTGCCTTTCTCATATGCAAAGCTCACATGTTCAAATGTGACTCAATCTTTTTTGTACAACTTAATATGCTTCATTTTTCAAATACTCTGCTATTTTGTTGCTGCAATGTGTTAAAAGTCGATCCTCTAAGTAAATCAAGACGTCTCCCAAGAATACAGCAAGTATGTAAAATCTAGCTAATTGCAAAAATTGAACCTGACGATCTTTTCCGTTACTAATTTGCGCAAGCAGTCCATCAATCATATCTCTCAAAAAGAGGGGAGATAGTTGGTATGGTCAGTGTGAAAATCTAATTTAGATATGTTACAGGTATATTTCCACAACTAGTTACAAAAATTACGAAATAGCTAATAAAGGAGTGACCTACAGAAATACAAAATAAATTAGATAATATTAATGCAAAAAAGCCCATTAAAATTGGGCTTTTTCCTGTTCATCATGCTAATTGCCGGGATCGAACCGGCGACCTCATCCTTACCATGGATGCGCTCTGCCAACTGAGCTAAATCAGCAGTACCTGTCTACTATATCATGCAGACAGATTCTTGTCAATAGATTTGAAAAATGTTTTCATCATAAGAGAAAGAACTTTTTGTTAGAACATCCCAAGAAGAACCTAATCACCATTAAAATTTCCTATAAATGTCACGTTCACATCAATATTTTTTAAAATAATCTTCCTTTGTCAAACGATAATATGCTCTCTGAGAAATTCGACCTTCCTCGTGCTCATCGAGTGCTGCGTATGGGTCAATATGGGAAAACTTCATACCAGCCTTTTCCATAACTCGCCCTGAAGCTGGATTTTCAACATCATGGAGAGCTACTAACATATTCATATCCAAACTTTCAAAAAACAGCTGGATTATTTCTTTCAATGCTTCCGTTGTCAAGCCCTGATTCCAGTAATTTTTATGAACCACATAGCCGATAGCTGCCTTTTTGAGGACCGGATCCAGCTTGTGTAGGTCAATGCCGCCAATCAGTTTTCCATTTTCTTTTAACTCAATTCCCCAATTTCCAAGCGGCCACCCCATAAATAAACGAGCAATAACATTTTTAGTTTCTTCCAAGTCTTTGTTAGGTAAAAAAGTATAGCGAGTATTTTCTTCATCAGAGGAATATTCAAACATATCTTCAGCATCATCTAATATCACAGGTCGCAAGAGCAAGCGTTCTGTTTCCAAAGTTCGGTTTTCAGCTAGTTTTAGATAAATACTTTCCATTTTGCACGAACCTCCTATGTTGCCTCATAGCATAACATAAATACTCACTGAAATCAATGTTTTCTAATTTTGCCTTGATTTTTAAAACGTTTTCATATACAATAAAAACATCTCAAAAAAGGAGTAAATCTATGTTAATCGGTATTCCAAAAGAAATTAAAAACAATGAGAATCGTGTTGCTTTAACACCAGCTGGCGTTCACAGTCTCGTCCAAAAAGGTCATCAGGTTTTTGTTGAAACCAAAGCTGGTCTTGGTTCTGGATTTACAGACGCTGACTACAAAGCACAGGGAGCGACAATTGTTACAACTGCAGCCGAAGCTTGGACAGCTGATCTAGTTGTCAAAGTCAAAGAACCCTTAGCTGCTGAATATGGCTTCTTACGTGATGACCTCTTGCTTTTCACTTATCTGCACATGGCTGCTGCGCCTGAATTAGCCGATGCGATGATTGGGGGCAAGACAACAGGGATTGCTTACGAAACCGTTCGTGACCAAGAGGGGCATCTCCCCTTGCTTGTGCCCATGAGTGAAGTGGCAGGACGTATGGCTGTACAGATTGGAGCTCACTTTCTAACCAAACAAGAAGGTGGTTCTGGTGTACTACTAGGCGGTGTTCCAGGTGTTCCTAAAGGAAAAGTCACTATCATTGGAGGGGGCGTTGTTGGAACACACGCAGCTCGTATCGCTTTAGGACTGGGAGCGCAGGTCACTATTCTTGATATCAGCGCTAAGCGTCTATCTGAACTCGAAGACCTTTTTGGCCACCAAATCCAGACCCTTATGTCTAATTCTTTCAATATTGCTGAAAGTGTCAAAGAGGCCGATGTAGTGATTGGAGCAGTATTAATCCCTGGTGCCAAAGCTCCCAAGCTCGTTACTGATGAAATGGTCAGTAAAATGCGACCTGGATCTGTTATTGTGGATGTAGCCGTTGACCAAGGTGGAGTTGTTGCAACTGCTGATCGTGTAACCACTCACGATGAACCTGTCTATGAAAAACATGGCGTGCTTCATTATGCAGTTGCCAATATCCCGGGTGCTGTTGCCCGTACATCAACTCTTGCCCTGACAAATGTAACACTTCCTTACATTGAAGCTTTGGCTGACAAAGGTTTTGAGCAAGCTATTGCAGATGATTTGGGTCTACAACAAGGAGTTACTACTTATAAAGGTTATCTCACTAGCCGACCTGTTGCAGAAGGGCTTAATCGTGACTACACAGATATCAATAATTTATTAGTATAAATTTCGAAAAGGATGGCTTCGCTAAGTCCTACCCACCACCTCAAAGTAATGCTTTGTATAATCACCTACCATTGCTTTTATTATAAGAACAATTTGAGTCTGAGAAAAATAGTGTCTTAGACTCTTTTTATATAAAAATTGAATCTGTATAATAAAAAACTCTTGGTGTCAATCCCCATCTAAAATGGACAGATAAAAAAGTAACTGTTAAAAGGTATGACTTCTGATATTCCCTAGGAGTCATACCTTTTAATCTTTCTTATGGTCTATCATTATTATACCAGTCTAACTTTTGATTTGGGTGAAAAGTTCCTCTCTGTCTAACGGTGGATGTAACCACAAGGACTCACTTTTGAAGTGTGAGAGGAAATTTTCACACAAAGCATTATTATAAAATCCCCCTTACCTTCCCATACAACTCCTTAAACTCCATTTCCTTCTCCTTCCTTGTTCTTACCTCTTTAGAGTATCATGAACGAAGAAGCTTTGGACTGCTAATCGCTATTCTTTCTTTTATTGGCTCCCTTCTGACCCTCTTGGTAGACTCCCTGTCGCTTCAGAGTGAAAACAAGCAAAAAGAGAGAACTTCGTCCCTCTCTCGATCTTAGGTCTATTCACCCACTACAGTTGACAATGAGCCTGAAAAAGCCCACTAGATTTCTCTAATGGACTTTCATTGTTCTATCTGATGATAGAATTACACCTTCTTCTTTAACAAGTAAGCAGCTCCACTTAAGGTGAACAGACCTGCAAGTAATGCAAAGAATGAATTTTGACTACCTGTTGAAGGGAGAATTTTCTTCTTCGATTTCTCTGGTGTACTTGGTGG